>DASRIN010000661.1:0-4987 GCA_035649975.1 Gemmatimonadales bacterium | reverse complement strand
CCGCGATCGTCCGGATGGTTGGCCTCGAGATTGGTATCCAGCAGGTAAATGGGGACTCTGCCCACCATCATCTGCCAGGCACGAACGTGGACCGGGCGGCCGGAAGTCTGTACGGTGGTGAGCCAAGGCTGCCGATTGGGTCCACTGACCGGCACCAGAGGCGTACTACTGACGTCATACTCCTCGTCGCTGTCCTCTTGCCACCCCTCCAGACTCAGCCGCTGATCGAAGTATCCCTTGCGATAGAAAAGTCCCACGCCCACCATCGGCACGCCGAGATCGCTGGCTGACTTGCAGTGGTCCCCGGCCAGGACGCCGAGGCCGCCCGAGTAGATCGGCACCGAGTTGTGGAGGCCGAACTCGGCGCAGAAGTAGGCGACTGGACCACCGTTGAGGTCGGGATAGTTGCGGGCAAACCAGGTGTCGCCGTGATCGGCCTCGTGCTCGAAGCGCTGCATGACATCGTCGTAGCGACGGAGAAAGTCGCTGTCACTGGCGCAGGCAGCAATCCGGGCCGGATCAACCCGGCAGAGCAGCTCGAGTGGGTTGTGGCGGGTGCGGTGCCAGAGCGATTCGTCGATGGAGTGGAAGAGCGCACGCGCCTCTCGACTCCAGCTCCACCAGAGGTTCATCGCAATGGAGGCGAGACCTTCGATCCGGGCCGGCAGGTACGGAATGCGGGTTTGTTGGGTCAGCATGGTCAGTGCACCAGCTTCTTGTACCGGATTCGGTGGGGTTGGTCCACTGAGGCGCCTCTCCGCTTGTGATAGTCGACGGCGTAGTCCTGGTAATTCCCCTCGTACCACACCACCTCGCTGTTGCCCTCAAAGGCCAGGATATGGGTGGCGATGCGGTCCAGAAACCAGCGATCGTGGCTGATGACGACGGCACAGCCGGCAAAGGCGAGAAGGGCCTCTTCCAGGGCGCGCAGCGTGTCGACATCGAGATCGTTGGTCGGCTCGTCGAGGAGCAGCAGATTGCCACCACTCTTGAGCAGCTTGGCCAGGTGCAGCCGGTTCCGCTCCCCACCAGAGAGCACACCCACCTTCTTTTGCTGATCGGCTCCGCGGAAGTTGAACCCGGCGGAGTAGGCGCGGGCGTTTACCTGGCGCTTTCCGAACTGGAGCTGGTCCTGGCCGCCAGAGATTTCCTGGTACACGGTCTTATCGGGGTCGAGCGCTTCCCGGCTCTGGTCCACGTACGCAATCTCGACCGTGGATCCGACCTTCAGCGTCCCACCATCGGGCTCCTCCTGACCCGTGATCATCCGGAACAGCGTCGTTTTTCCGGCGCCGTTGGGCCCGATCACTCCGACGATGCCACCGCGGGGGAGCGAGAAGCTGAGATCATCGATGAGCAGCCGGTCGCCGTAGCCCTTGGTGAGGCCCTGCGCAGCCACCACTTCGTCACCCAGGCGGGGAGGAACCGGGATCAGGATCTCGGCGCTGCCCTCCTGTTGCCGTTCGCTGGCCTCCCGCAGTTCCTCGTAGGCGGTGATGCGCGCCTTGCTCTTGGCCTGGCGGGCGCGGGGTGACATGCGAATCCAGTCCAGCTCTCGCTGCAGAGTCTTCTGCCGGGCAGAGGCCTGCTTCTCCTCCTGGGCCAAACGCTGCTCCTTCTGGGCCAGCCAGGAGGAGTAGTTTCCCTCCCAGGGAATCCCTGCTCCCTGGTACAGCTCCAGGATCCAGCCAGCCACGTTGTCCAGGAAATAGCGGTCGTGGGTGACCGCGACGACGGTGCCCTTAAACTCCGCCAGAAAGCGCTCCAGCCACCACACGCTCTCGGCGTCGAGGTGGTTGGTCGGCTCGTCCAGCAGCAGCATGTCGGGCTGTTCCAGCAGCAGACGACAGAGCGCCACCCGCCGCTTTTCACCGCCGGAGATCTTGGTGACGTCCGCATCGCCAGGCGGCAGCCGGAGCGCATCCATGGCCAGGTCGATCTTGTGATCCAGCTCCCAAAGCCCCAGCGCGTCAATGCGTTCCTGGAGGTTTCCCTGCTTCTCGAGCAGGCGGTTCATTTGCTCGTCATCCATCGGCTCGGCGAACTGGGCGCTGATCTGGTTGAACTGGTCGAGGAGCGCCTGCTGCTCCTTCACACCTTCCATCACATTTCCCCGAACGTCCTTTGCCGGGTCGAGCTGCGGTTCCTGCGGGAGGAATCCGATCTTGATGCCGGGGAGCGGCCGCGCTTCACCCAGGAAGTCCTTGTCGATCCCGGCCATGATCCGAAGCAGCGTCGACTTTCCGGCGCCGTTGGAGCCTAGGACCCCGATCTTGGCGCCAGGGTAGAAGGCGAGATAGATGCCCTTGAGGATCTCTCGCGATGGAGGCACGACCTTTCGGAGGTCGCGCATGGTGAAGATGTATTCGCCGGCCATGGGCGGGGAAAATAGAGGGACGAGAGGGGATTATCTACGCGGCTAAAAAGAAAAGGGCGCTCCAGCGGGAGCGCCCTCGGGTTGTGCCGCGATCACCGCCTAGCTGAGGTTCCGGTTGGCGATCTTGGCGAGGTCGAACATGGTGACCTGACTCCTGCCACCGAAGAGCGGACGGAGTTTCTCGTCGGCGTTGATGGCCCGCCGATTCTTCGCATCCTGCAATCCGTTTCGCTTGATGTAGGCCCAGAGCTTACTGATGACCTGGGTGCGGGGCATGGGGCTGTTCCCAATGACGGCCGCGAGCTGAGAGCTGGGCTGCAGGGGTCTCATGAACGCGGGATTCGGAGAGCGCTTCTTACCGGTAGACTTCCTGCGAGTGCTCTTCTTCGCTGCCTTCTTTCGAGTGGCAGACTTACGTGTCGACTTCTTGCTGGACTTTTTCTTACCGGCAGTTTTTCTCCTCTTGGTGGCCATCGCGAGTCTCCCAGAATGGGTGAGAACCGTGTTGTGCCTCGGGAACCAGCAGAACTACCGTGTCCAACAGTAAGCACTCCGCGCCCAGTTGCAATAGGCGAAACCCGAATTTCCCCTCTGAAAACCCTCAGTTTCTTCAGCCGGTCCCTCTCGAGAGACGGGGCCTGCGCTATATCCTTCAATCCTGTATCGGGGTACTTCCCCTTCGGGAAGCAATGGAGGAGGTGCTTATGACGCATCCGCAGACAGTCGCCCAGGCAGCCATCCGAGCGCTCACACCCTTCATGCTGGTCTCCGCTTTGGACTCTTCCCTGGGAACCGAGCCTGCCTGTGACCGTGATAACGGAGGGCTGGTCCTGCCCGCGGGTTTCTGTGCCACTGTGGTGGCGAGCGGCCTCGGACCCGTACGGCAGCTCGTAGTCGCGCCGAACGGTGACCTGTATGCCGCCCTAAGCGGGAAGCCCGGGGACAATACCGGAGGTGTGCTCGCGTTTCGCGATCGCGATGGAGACGGCAAGCCCGAGGAGCGCGCCAGTTTCGGCCCCGGCGGCGGTAATGACGTCAAGATCCACAATGGCTACCTCTACTTCGCTTTGAACGATCGGATCGTGCGCTTTCGCCTCCACGACAGCAAGCTCGAACCGGATGGCAAAGGGGAAACGGTGGTAGCCCAGCTGCCCGATGATGGCGGACACGTGGCAAAGAGTCTCGCGTTTGGGCCGGGCAGCGAGATGTATGTCAACGTGGGCTCGGCGACAAACAGTTGTCAGCAGACTGACCGCCTGCCCGCCTCGCCCGGGAAGGATCCTTGTCGGGAGCTGGAGCGGCGCGCCGGCATTTGGCAGTTCTCCGCGGACCGCCTGGGTCAGCGGTTCGAGGATGGGCGGCGCACAGCCACCGGGCTCCGGAATGCGATGGCGCTAACGACGCCGCCAGGAAGCCAGGTGCTCTACGCCGCGGTGCATGGGCGCGATCAGCTGAGTAGCAACTGGGGCTTCAGCGACGAGGTCAATGCCGAAAACCCGGGAGAGGAGCTGGTCAGCATAGGGAATGGCGACGACTTCGGCTGGCCCTACTGTTACTACAGCAACGCCTACAAGAAGAAGGTGCTCGCTCCGGAATACGGCGGTGATGGGCAGAAGATAGGTCGCTGTGTCCGGGCCAAACCCCCGCTGCTGGCGTTTCCGGGGCACTGGGCCCCGATGGCCCTCGCGTTCTATGATGCTGAGCAGTTCGGACCCAGCTACAAGGGCGGACTGTTCGTAGCCTTTCACGGATCGTGGAACCGCGATCCACTTCCTCAGGCGGGATACCGGGTGACCTTCGTCCCGTTCAAGGACGGGCGCCCAACCGGTGAGTACTCGACCTTCGCTACCGAGAAGAGTGGGCCTACGTCACTCCGCGCCAGCGGAGTAGCCGTGGCACCGGACGGATCGCTCTACATTTCTGCCGATAAGAACGGAAAGATCTGGAAGGTGTCCAAGAGGTGAGCGGTAAGCGGTGAGCGGGGTGGTCGGCGCCCACGCCCCCCGCTCACCTCTCACCTTTCTTTAATACCCGCTCGAGGTCGGCCATCGTCGGCTCGATCTGGATGGGGCGGTTGGCTCCCGGTGGAAGCGGATCCATTTCCTGGTTATACCGCAGCAGCAGGCCCGGATCCTTCAGGATATGGCCGGTCAAGATGGCCACAATTTTCTCTCCCGGCCTCACGGTCCCATCTCGTACCATCTGACGTAGCCCGGCCAGGCTGGCCGCGCTGGCCGGCTCACAGCCTACGCCCGCAGCGTCGATGGCGGCCTTTGCCTCGAGCAACTCGGGGTCAGAGACCGAGCGCACTATTCCGTTGGTCTCCCGGATTGCGGTGACCGCCCGCTCATACGAAGCCGGATCGCCGATCTTGATAGCTGTTGCGACAGTCTCCGCCTTGACTGCGTATCTCCTGGCAAATCCCTCTTCGAAGCTCCGGGCGAAGGGAGCCGCGCCGGCTGCCTGCACTGCCGCGAGACGGGGGCGGCGCGTAATAAGTCCCCATTGGTGCGCTTCCCGTATTGCCTTCCCGAATGCGGCCGTGTTTCCCAGGTTGCCGGCCGGCAGGATGATCCAGTCCGGCGCCTCCCAGGAGAGCTGCTGAAACAG
>DASRIN010000660.1:0-3202 GCA_035649975.1 Gemmatimonadales bacterium | reverse complement strand
CCAAGCTCGATCCTGCGCCCGGCGCAGGCTTGTTCTCGACCGATCCCCGTGGATTCGAGGGCGACGGGTGCGATCCCGCCGTCACGGGCACCAGTTGCACGGTCGTGGCGGGTCCTGCCGGAGCCGGAACCAGCACCCCGTATTCGCGTCCGGTCTTCGCCAACTTCACGTTCGTAGGCCCTGGCCAGGGCGTGGCCGGATTCCCCGCGGACGGCAACGGAGTGGTCATGCGGCGGGGCACGGCCGCAACCCTGTTCAACGGCATCATCGCCCGCGCCCGTGGGACGGGATTGCAGTGGCGCGACGCGTTCACCGATTCGCTCCGGCTGCGCGACTCAACCAACGTCACGAACATCATCCTCTCCGAAAACGGTCCGGTGGCGGCGCCGACCAACTACGATGCCGATGGCCTGGACGTGACCGGGGCGGAATCGGCTCGGCGGTATGCGCAGGCAGCGAAGTTCGCGGGACAGAACCACCGGATCGGAACCGATGCTGCTTCACTGTTTCTGAGCCTGAGTCCGGCCACTCTCGACTGGACGCCGAAGATCACTGCCGGGCAGCCCGATCCCACCACCGGCGGAAGCCAGGTCGTGCCGCCCAAGCTCGCGGCGCGCGTCGCCGGGTACCCGTACAGCGGCGGCTGGGTGAACACCTCCTATGTTGGCGCGGCGGCACCGGCCGGCCCGAAGTGGTGGCAAAACTGGACCGTGCACTTCACGAACTGAATGCTGGGCACATCCCGGGCCCGGTCAGTGCGTCTTGGCTGACCGGGCCTGGTGCTATGGAGGAGGGGAGATGAAAGCTCGATCAGCCGGCTCGGCAGCGGGTCTGGCGGTCCTCGCCGCGGCCACATTGCTGCTGGCCCGAAAAGCACCATCGCCTTCGGAGGCACAGGTTCCTCCCGCGGGCGTCGTGGATAGCGCCATTCCGCGCGAGGAGGCCCTGCGGCGTTTCAGGGTCGGATTGCTGCCTACCGACTCGCTGGAGGGCGGCGAAGGGAGCCTGGAGGCACTGGTGATCTCGTTCGTGAAAGCACTGGAGACCAGAGACACGGCCGCGTTTGGCCGACTGGCGCTCTCGCAGCGTGAGTTTGCCTACGTGTACTACGAGACCAACCCGCAATCTCTGCCGCCCTACGACCTGAGTCCGTCCCTGTACTGGTTCATGCTGGAGGGCGGCAGCCGGGGAGGACTATCCAAAACGTTGCAGAACCTGGGGGGCATACCACTGCACTACAGCCGAACTCGCTGTGAGGGAGAACCAAGCCGGGAGGGCCAGAATACCGTCTATGGACCGTGTGTGGTGGTGCGGCAGGCGGGACACCCTGATTCACTGGTCCAGCGGCTCTTCGGGCCCATTATCGAGCGACGAGGCCGGTGGAAATTCGTCAGCTACGCGAACAAGCTCGACTGAGCCCGTTGCCTGTTGCCTGTTGCCCCTATCGCTTCTTCAACCCGATGTTCAGTACATCCTCCAGGGTCCCGGCCCTGCCCCGCCCCACCAGCCGCAACGCGTCGGTGATTTCCCGCCGGATCCGGGGCCAGCTCATCCGCTCCCGCGCCGCCCCCGGTGGGAGCCACTCGTAGGCATCATGCTCGGGGGAGATGCTGACCTCGGCCTCCAGCGAAACGAACGCCGCGAACGCGGGCACCAGAACCACCTCGTTGGTGCTGTGGCGGTAGAACGATTCCACCCGGCTCAGGTTATAGAGCCGCTCCGGCCTGAGCCCGGCTTCCTCGTGCATCTCCCGCACCGCGGTCTCCACCGCGGTCTCACTCTCGTCGATGTGGCCGTGGACGCCCTCCCAGGATCCGGGGGAACGACCCGATGCGCTGCGACGAAGGCAAAGCACCTCGAGCCGGTCCCCCAATCCCCGGAGGACCACGACATCGACGTAGGCGACACGGGAGTTAGGCATGCCTGGAAGGCGGGGGTTGGCGGATGGGAGTTGGGGGTTTGGGTTGCTGCATAATAGCGGTTAGCTGATAGCCGATAGGTGCTTCATTGGCCTCGCCTCCGCGCAAGCGTACTCTCGAGCCTCGCCGCCAGGGCCTTGGCCCGGAACGGTTTGGTGAGGAAATCATCGGCGCCCAGCTGCAGCACCCGCACCTCGTTGTCTTCGTCACCCTTCGCGGTGAGCACGATTACCGGGATCTGACGGGTCACCGGCCTGGAGCGCAGCTGGCTCAGCACCGAGTACCCATCCACACCGGGAAGGTTGAGGTCGAGGAGGATGATATCGGGCGCGTGACGATCCACTGCGTCCAGCGCCTGGGCGCCGTCGCGCGCCTCCACGACGCTATAGCCCTGCCGCTCCAGCAGGTCCTTCATGACCCGGCGGAGCTGATCCTCGTCATCCACCAGCAGAACCATCGCCCCTTTGCGGGTGAGCTCGGTCCGGGCCGGGGGCAGATCCTCGAGCAGCTCGAACGCCGGAGAGAGCTCCAGCGTCGGCACCCCCGCCGCCTCGCGAGCCGCCGCGGGCGTCGTGACGGCGGCCGCCTTGACCGGCGGCGCCGGGTCTTCGGCTTCGGGGTGGCGGCTCCGGCGGCGCTCGGTGTGGCCGTCGTCCTCCTCGGGACGTCCCTGCGGCCGGGTCAGGCTGTCGTCCGGGCGGGGCGGTTCGGTCACCCGGAGCAGCTCGTCCACCGATGTCTCGCCGGAGACCACGTGGCGAATCCCGCTCTCGAACAGCGAGCGCATTCCGCTCGCGCGCGCCGCCTGGGCGATCTGGTCGGCGGTGGCACCCCGCCCGATCAGCCGCTCGATTTCCGGATTCATCACCAGGATTTCCACGATGCTGAATCGGCCCCGATACCCGGTGTGCGCGCACTCGGAGCAGCCCACCGCCGTGTACAGCTCGGCCGGTCCGGCGGGCAGGTGCACCTTGATGCGCTCGGGGAGCGTGTCGTTCTGCTTCACCTTGCAGTAGGGACAGAGACGCCGAAGCAGCCGCTGCGCGAGAATCCCCCGCAGCGCGGCGGCGATCTTGTACGCCTCCATGCCCATGTCGACGAGCCGGGTGACCGTGTTCGGCGCGTCATTGGTGTGCAGGGTGGAGAGGACGAGGTGCCCGGTGAGCGACGCCTGGAGCGCGATCTGCGCGGTCTCCATATCTCGGATCTCGCCGATCAGCACCACATCGGGGTCCTGTCGCAGGATCGACCGCAGCGCACTGGCAAAGGTCAGCCCCGCCTTC
>DASRIN010000659.1:0-4219 GCA_035649975.1 Gemmatimonadales bacterium | reverse complement strand
CGAAGAAATCCTTGTCGTAGTTCTCGGTGCCATTGAACATCAGGTGTTCGAAGAGATGGGCGAAACCGGTGCGGCCAGGCAACTCGTTCTTGGAGCCGACGTGGTACCAGACATTTACCGCTACAATGGGAGCTTTCCGGTCCTCGTGGACGATCAATGTCAGTCCGTTCGGCAGCACGAAGCGCTGGAACGGAATTTCGACCACCTTCGCCGGAGGCGTGCCTTGCGCCGGCAGGGGAGGGGTAGCGGGGAGCAGCAGTAATCCGGTGAGAACGGCGACACGACTAACTAAACCCGGCACAGGGGACCTCGAATCAGTGGAATGGAGCTGAGATGGCACGTATGCAGACGAATCTCGGCCGAATAAGTGTCAGCGATTCACATGAGAAGAGTCGGGGCGGGGGGACTCTGGTTCAACCCCAGCCAGTAGCGGGCTACCCCCTGGAGTGCCGACCGCAACTGATCGTAGTGAACCGGCTTCTGGACACAGCTGTTGGCCCCGAGCTGATAGCATTGCGCCAGCTCGCGGGGATCGTCGGATGAGGTAAGTACGACAACCGGCACCATGCTGGTACGGGAGTTGGTCCGCACCGCCCGGAGCACCTCCAACCCGTCCACCTTGGGCAGCCTGAGGTCGAGCAGGATGAGCCGCGGAGGTGGTGCGCCGGAGCGGCCTCGATGTGCACCCCGCCCGAAAAGAAAATCAAGCGCCTCTTCTCCATCCCGAACGACGGCAATTTCCCTCTCTCCGTCGAGCTCGCTTAGCGGGCGTACTGTCAGCTCGACTTCGAGCGGATTGTCCTGGACCAGGAGGATGTCGGGACCCGGGGGGGCGGCGGGGCGGCGGGGCAGTGGGGAAGGCCTCGAGTTCGGCGTAGGGTTTTCCGGGCGCTCAGACCACGGGATTGTCGGTTGCGGGGCTGCGATCAGACCTCTCGCTGCCCCGCTGCCCCGCTGCCCGGCTGCCCAGCGTCATGTAGAATGTCGCCCCTTTGTCCGGCTCGGCTTCGGCCCACACTCGTCCGCCGTGCTTGTGCACGATACGCTGGACCACGGCCAGTCCGGCGCCATTTCCCTCGAACTCATCGGATCGATGCAGCCGCTGGAACATGCCGAACAGCTTGCCCGCGTATGCCATCTTGAACCCCACGCCGTTGTCCTCGATGGCAACCCCGGCCTGACCCTCCGCATCGATGGGGCGGATCCGGATGACTGCCCGGTCCCGCGAACGGGTGAACTTCACCGCGTTGGACAGCAGGTTGGTCAGCGCCACCTTGATCAGGCCCGGATCGCCCTCGATGGTGGGAAGCTCCTCGATCTGCCACTCGATGGAGCGGCCATCGGACTTAGAACGCAGCTGCCCGACCACATCCTCCACCAGCGGGGTCAAGTTCAGCTCCCGCCGGAGCAGATCCTGGCGACCGATCCGAGACAGGGCAACGAGATCATCCACCAGAGTGGTCATCCGGTCAGCTGCCTCATGGATTCGCTGGGCATAGTGCAGGGCCGACGGTGGAAGCTCCGACCCGGTCTCCTCCAGCAGCAAGCGGCAGAACCCGAGCATGTGCCGCAGCGGTGCGCGCAGGTCGTGAGAGACCGAATAGAGCACCGTCTCGAGCTCAGCCGTGGTGGCCCGGACTGCGGCGCTCCGCTCCGCCACTCTCCGCTCCAGCTCCGCTGTCTGCCGGGCCAGCTCTTCGCGGAGCCGGGCGTGCTGGATGGCTATGGCGATCGGGGTGGCGACTTCGAGTGCGATGTCCCGGTGCTCGGCATCGAAAGCGGAAGGGCTGGCCGATGCCAAGGTGATCACCCCGATGGCTTCCCCCTCGACCAGGAGCGGGACCGACAGCATGGTTCGCATCCCTTCGGCCAGCAGCTGGCGGTGAATCGGAGAGAGATCCTCGAGAGCCGAGAGGTCCTCGATATAGCGGATCGTTCCCTGACGCAGTGTTTCAATGGATGAGAGGTCGCCCAGCTGGAGCGGTGCCGGGTCCAGGTAGGCCCCGGTAGCAAAGCCTGCAATCATCTGGGCCTGCCCTCGCCGGAGGTCGAACAGCACGACCGAGCAACGCTGACAGGGCACCATTCGGCGCATCCGTCCCAGTGCGGCCCGGCCGATCTCCGCCGGCGACTGGGCGGACACGATCGCCTGGTCCATGTCATGGAGCATTGCCAGCCGGTCGGCGGACCGGCGCAGCTGCTCCTCGGCCCGCTTGCGCTCGGTGATGTCGGTAACCATCCCGACTGTGCCGACCAGTGCTCCATCCTTCCCCAGAATGGGACTGGATGACACCAGACCCCACAGTAATGTGCCGTCGTGCTTCCGAAAGCGAAGATCCTGACTCTGCCCTGGCCGAGTTCCCCGCCGGCTCCAGGCATGCCGTGCTCCGGAGCGGGACTCGGCTTCGATGAAGTCGTAGACCGGGCGGCCGAGAAGAGTGCCATTGGAATAGCCCAGCAGGTCGGCCATGCGCTGGTTGACGTAAGTGATCACGCCCCGGTCGTCGGCAACCCAGATCCCCTCCTGGGCCACGTCCACCAGCTGCTTGAACCGCTGCTCGCTCTCTTGCAGGGCCTGAGTGCGCTCCTCTAGCCGGACCTGGCGCCCCTCGAATGCGGCCGCGCGGCCGAGAGCGGCGCCCATCAGGCCGCCCAACATGCGCAGCGCCTTGGCGTCCCGATCAGAGAATGCGTTGGGCTCAGGCGAGACCACCTTGAGGACGCCGTGAATCCTCTGGTCGTCCCTGAGCGGCAGCACCATCAGTGAGCGAATTCCCAGCTGGTGATAGGCCTGATGCTGAATCCTGGGGTCGGCCAGCACATCGTCGCTCCGCTGCAGCTCACCGGTTTGGACACATACTCCGGACAGACTCGTGCTCCGCTTCAGCCGGGGAGCCTCCGTTCCCACGTGGATCAGTGGGACCAGGTCCTCCCCTTCGATTGCCTCGATTACTGCCCCGCTCGCTCCCGTCAGACCTTTGCTTCGTTCCGCGATCACCCTCATGACGGTCCCGGAATCGAGTCCCGCTGCGGTTACAGCCTGCTCCACATCGAGCACCGCCTGAAACAGCTCGGCGTCGAGTCGCATCTCCTCCTCGGCCACCTTGCGCTCGGTGATGTCGAACTCGGTGCCGAGATAGCCGATTTGCCGGCCGGTCTCATCCCGCAGCGGCTCCCAGGAGCTGGAACACCAGCGGATCTGGCCGTTTCGGGTGACCACCCGGTACTCCTGATCCCGGAGCGCGCGGCCCTGTGCCAATCGATCCCACTCAGCCATGATGGCGGGCCGGTCATCGCTATGGATGTACTGGAGGAACTCCTGGTCGCGGAGGTCTTCTTCGGGGTAGCCGGTCAACCGCTCGAAGGCGGGGTTTACGTACTTCAGCCGTCGCTCCATGTCATAGGCAATGACGGCCTCCCGCATCGTGGCTGTCACGGTCTGGAGCTGGCTCCGCAGCTCGTTTCCCAGTAGCTCGGCGCGCCGCCTCCGCCGGCGTTCACGCCAGTACAGTCCCAGGAGAAGGACTGCCAGCACCCCAACTGCGGTGCCAAAGAGGAGAATGCTGTTAGGGGTCTGAATCAGTGAAACCACGAGTCCGACGCAGGGTTGAAGTCAGGAGATTCCCGACTCCCGAAGATACATCCCGAAACGGGGTCGGTCGAGGACGCATAATGCTGGCGGCGGATACCCTGTGACCCTACTCTTCCCCGATGGCTTTCCTGGACTCCAAGCGGGATCGCGCGGCGTTTCTGATCTTTGTGCTGGGCCTGGGGCTGGTGTGGACCCTCTGGCCCTTCGTTACCGGACTGATTGGCGCGCCGGTGCTCTATGTGATCTTCGCCCCGGTGTACCGCTGGCTAGCCCGCCGAACCCGTCCTCGTCTGGCCGCTGCACTGGTGGTGCTCCTCGGCGTCATCCTAGTCCTGGGTCCGGGAGTGTCCTTCGTCGGGGTTATTGCTGGGGAGGCCCAGGACATGGCTTCGGGCGTCATCCGGAGTCCACTCCTAAGCCGGCTGCGCGAGCTGCGGATCGGGCAATATGACGTAGGGGCTCAGATCGAGGCGCTGGGGTCGCGCCTGGTCTCGTTCATCGGGGCCAGCGCCCTGGGGCTGATCGGCACTGCCACCCGACTCGGCATCCAACTGACCATCGCGTTCTTCGGCCTGTTCTACCTGCTGCTGGCTCCGGAGGCGGTCTGGAGGCAAGTCCAGCCGTTCA
>DASRIN010000658.1:0-3271 GCA_035649975.1 Gemmatimonadales bacterium | reverse complement strand
GGCCACGCGGGGGAACTCCCGAGTGCTGCCGTCGAACCAGCCCTCCCGCTCCAACACGGTGAGCAGGAGGTCGTGATTCACGTTGCCAGCCGCAGCGATCACGCAGTTGCCCCGGTAATACCCCGCCCGATGGAGCCCTCGCAGATCCTCCGCCGTCAACGCCTCCAGACTCTCCGGCGTGCCGAGGATCGAGTAACCGTAGGGATGGTCCGGCCAGAGCGCCCGGGCATGCAGCTCGAACACGAGATCGTCGGGCGTATCGGCCACGCCGTTGATCTCCTCCAGCACCACGTTACGCTCGGACTCGAGGTCGCTTTCGCGAAGGAGGGGCCGGCGAACCAGGTCGGTCAGAATCTCGACCGCCAGCGGCAGGTCGGCGTCGAGGACATGAGCCTGGTAGCTGGTGTAATCGCGCCCGGTAAACGCGTCGAGCCCGCCGCCCCGTACCTCCAGCTCGAGCGCGAGCTCCCGAGCGCTCCGGCGCTCGGTGCCCTTGAAGACCATGTGCTCGAGCATGTGGGAGATGCCCAGCTGGGCGGGTTGCTCGTGGGCGCTGGCAGTGCGGACGTAGATGCCGACCGCCGCTGAGCGGACGCCCGGCAGCTTCTCACTGAGGACCACCACCCCGCTGGGAGCAGTGGTCCTGAACAGCCCCTCGTCGAGTTGAGCCGTTTCCACGAAGGGCTAGTCCCTGGGCAGGAGTGCCTTTCGAGAGAGCTTCATGCGCCCGCGGTCGTCGACCTCGAGCAGCTTCACCTGTACGATGTCGCCCTTCTTAACCACGTCCTCGGTCTTCTCCGTGCGGCCGTGTTGCAGCTCGCTGATGTGAAGCAGGCCCTCGACGCCGGGAAGGATCTCCACGAATGCGCCGAACGCCGTCGTGCTCTTGACTGGTCCCTCGTAGGTCCTGCCCACTTCGGGCTCGGTGGTGATCGCTGCGACCATCGCTCGGGCCTTCTCACCCGCTTCCCCGCCAACGGCGGAGATGGTGACCACGCCGGTGTCTTCGATGCTGATCTTGGCCCCGGTGGCGTCCTGAATGCCGCGGATGGTCTTGCCCTTGGGCCCGATCACATCGCCGATCTTGTCCGGCTTGATCTGCATGGTGAAGATGCGGGGTGCGTACTTGGAGAGCTCGGTCCTCGGGCCCGGGAGGGCCTTCTTCATCTCTCCGAGGATGTGCAGCCGGCCCCGGCGTGCCTTCTCCAGCGCCTCCTCCATGATCTTGAGATCCAACCCCTCGATCTTGATGTCCATCTGAATCGAGGTGATGCCCCGCTCGGTGCCGGCGACCTTGAAGTCCATGTCTCCGAGATGATCCTCGGAGCCCAGAATGTCGGTCAGGACAGCCACCTTGGCGCCTTCCTTGATCAGACCCATGGCGACACCGGCGCAGGCCGCCTTCATCGGCACGCCGGCATCCATCAGTGCCAGGGAGCCGCCGCAGACAGTGGCCATGGAGGAAGAGCCGTTGGATTCGAGGATCTCCGAGACCACCCGCAGGGTGTAGGGGAAGTCCTCGTAGTGAGGAAGCAGCGGCTGCAGCGCCCGCTCGGCCAGTGCACCGTGGCCGATCTCTCTGCGGCTGGTGCCCCGCATCATCTTTACCTCGCCCGTAGAGTAGGGCGGGAAGTTGTAGTGCAGCATGAACGACTTGGTCGTCTCCCCCGGCACGTCGATGCTGTCGATCCGCTGCTCGTCGTCGGTCGTTCCCAGGGTGACGGAGACCAGGGCCTGAGTCTGTCCCCGAGTAAACAGCGCCGAGCCGTGGGTCCGGGGAAGCACACCGGTCTCGATCGAGATCGGACGGATGGTGTCCAGGTCGCGCCCGTCCACCCGCTCACCCCGTTCGAGCACCTGCTTCCGCATCACCCGGTATTCGATGTCCTCCAGCTCGGTTCCCAGCTCGCGTGCCTGCTCGGCGAACTCTGGGGCGAGCTTCTCCAGGACCTGCTCCTTTACCGCCTTGATCGCGTTGGACCGGCCAGCCTTGTCCTTGGCATTGATGGCCTGCCCCATCTGCGACTCCGCGGCCTCCCGCACCCGGGCCACCAGGGTCTGGTCCACCTGCGGCTTGGTCCACTCGAACTTCTTGGGCGAGCCCGCCTTGCTGATGAGCTGCTGCTCGAGCTTGATCACGTCCCGAATGCCCCGCTGGGCGACCTTGAGGGCCTCCAGCATCTCACTCTCCGAGATTTCGAGCGAGCCGCCCTCGACCATCACGATCGACTCGGCGGATCCGCTCACTACGAGATCAATCGTAGAGAACTCCAGCTGCTGGAAAGTGGGATTCAGGATCCAGTTCCCCTCCACCCGTCCCACTCGGACCCCACCCAGGGGGCCGTTCCACGGCACCCCGGACAGGCTCAGTGCGGCCGACGCAGCCACCACACCGAGAATGTCGGCGTCGTTCTCCTGGTCGGCGGACAGCACGGTCACGAACACCTGGACTTCGTTCTTGAAGCCGTCGGGAAAGAGCGGCCGGATCGACCGGTCGATCAGGCGGCTGGCCAGGATCTCCTTGTCGGACGGTCGCCCTTCGCGCTTCAGAAATCCACCCGGGATCTTCCCCGCGGCGTAGGTCTTCTCTCGGTATTCCACCGTGAGGGGAAAGAACGGAAGGGAGGAGACGTTGGGCGATACTGTTACGGCGGCGAGGACCATGGTGTCGCCAAAGCGAACGACTGCGGATCCGGCGGCTTGCCGCGCCATGCGTCCGGTCTCGAGGATCAGGGGGCGGCCGGCAAATTCGGTTTCAATGCGTTGGACGGTCACTGCTGTACTCTCTCTCTCTGAGGGCGTCTTTGCTGCCAGTCCAGGGTCTCGGGTCCAGGGTCAAGTCTTCGGAGCAGTCACCACGATGGTTGACGCTCGACCCTAGACTCTTGACCCTGTAAATGCAGAGGGCGTCCCCAGATCGATCAGGACGCCCCCGGTCGTCACGATGTCTTAATGCCGGAGTCCAAGCTGCTCGATGAGCGCTCGGTACGTCGGCAGATCACTTCGCTTGAGGTAGGTGAGCAGCCGGCGGCGGGTGCCGACCATCTTCAGCAGACCCCGTCGGCTGTGATGGTCCTTCAGATGGGTGCGGAAGTGCTCGGTGAGGGAGTTGATCCGCTCGGTAAGCAATGCCACCTGCACCTTGGCGGAACCGGTGTCGCTGGGATGGGCCTGGTGCTTGGCCACCACTGCCTGCTTGTCGAAGCTCATGCTGCCGGGGTCCTCTTCAAGGTCTCGCGCGTCGTAATCCGTTGTAGCACGGGAAAATAAG
>DASRIN010000657.1:0-2499 GCA_035649975.1 Gemmatimonadales bacterium | reverse complement strand
CGCATCCCCCTATCGATGACGCTCAAACAGGAGTAGCCATGCGTTTCCTACCCGCAGCCCCCGTTGGGTTCGTAGCCTTCGCCCTCGCCCTGGCCCTGGCAGCTTGTAATGGACCTCAAGGTTCAACGGCGCCGAACGAGACTCCCAGCTTCTCCAGGATCTCCGCTCAAACCCAGTACACCGCCACTCTAACCTGTAACGCCGCAGCCAGCCGTTCATTTTCCACCATTGTCTTTACCGGGGTGCTCGGCACCTTCCTCTTCTGTAATCCTACGGCGGGCAATCAGGTGACGGTGACATCATTTAGTGAGTTTTCCTGGAACATCATATTGCAGGACAATACAGGGGGCCACGTGAAGACGTGCCCCCGCAAAGGCGAGGTGCTGGGTAGTTCTACTCGGACCGGTCAGTTCTCCTGCAAAGACGCGAAGACCGGCTTGTCGGTGGTGTTGACCGTGGAGCCCTCATAAGCAGAGGCACAGACGCGAGCAGGGGAGGTGCAAGGGACAAATGGCGGGTCTCAATGTACGGCGGGCAGGATAAACTCGGGGACGAACTTCCTCTGGGGAATGAACAACGCAGGGTCGTTGTAACTCCCCCCAGTAAACCCGATCACCAGGTCCAGCGCGGGTATCCCCATGAAGATCTGCCCGCCGTTGCCGCCGGCGAAGAACCCCCGGACGGTGCGCCCCTGGTAGGGGTACTCCAACGAGTTCCAGAGCCAGCCGTACTGTTGAGTTGGGGTGAGGTTCCGTAACGCTGCGCCTGACCGGCGGACCCATTCCCGGCTGATGATCTGCCGGCCGCCCCATTTGCCCTCATTCACCATGAGCTGCGGCAGCTTCAGGAAGTCGCGGGGCAGGAACTGATGACCCCCGCCGCCGTAGGCCTCTCCAGTCGGCGTCAACCAGAGATGATAGTTGCTCATCCGAAGCGGCTGGGCGACCAGGCGATAGAACATGTCCGGGAGCGGCTCGCCCGAGATCTTCCGGAGCATCCCGCCCGCGAGATTTGGCTCGATGCTGCAGTAGACGATGGTGTCGCCCGGAGCGGTGAGCATGGGGACGTTCAGGGTGTAGCGATACCAGTCCGGCTCCTCCGTCTGGCTCTGCATCACGTCCTCATTGCCCGGCGCCGAGTCGCTGGCGCAGTCGTAACCGGCGGTCATGGAGATCAAATGCTCCAGGGTCATCGCGCTCTTGCGCGGATCCAGGTTCGGTGGCACTGAATCGAGCATCGTCCGGTAGACCGGCGTATTCAGTCGGATGGGGACGCCAGCCTGCATCGCCGCACCCAGCAGCACTGCGGTCCAGCTCTTGGCGGCGGACCGGGTGTTGTGCGGTTGCTCCCGGTGATAGCCGTGAAAGTACTCTTCGACCACGAGCTTGCCGTGGCGGGCAATCAGCAGGCTATGAATCTGCGAGGTCGAGAGCGAATCCATCGGCAGGTCGATGAGCTTCTGCACGAACCGCTCGATCCCGGCCCGGGAGATGCCGACGTCCTCCACGGGCGCAACCGGCCAGCCGTCTTTCAGCTGCAGCGGCTTGGCATAGCGGTACCGCTCGTGCGCCTTGCCCCGAGGATAGAAGGGGCTCGAGCTCTCAGAGTCGACTCGGGTGAAATCGAAGGTAGTCCCAGCTAGAGGAATTCTGAGCACCCCGTCGTCGTATCGTCCCTCAGCCTGCGTCGTGTCGGTGTCCCTGCCGCGGTGGCCCAGCAGGGTGACCACATCGTCCCTGACCTCCATGCGCGACACCGGAATGAACCAACCCAGATTGCGTTCGGGATTGCGGAGAAATGCTGAATAGGATCCATCAGCCCGACGGGTGACCGGCAGGTAGAAGGTGAGGGCCTCATCCAGAGGGATGACTCGGCCCCGCCAGCGATTCGGGCCGTCCGCCTCCAGCGTCACTGGAGTCGCGGTGTTCTGGCTCCTGGGTCCGATCCACTGGCCGGTGATGTTCGGCCCATTCAAGTGTCCCCGAAAATGTCCTTTGCCGTCGGGCAGCTCGAACGACACCGCCATGCCCCTGAAACGAGCGGACACCACGAACCCCGCGATGTCAGCCCGCGACGCCTTGCCCTCCCGCAACAGGACTAGCGGACCCCGGATGTCGGGCCCGAAGCGGACCTTGGCAGCCCAGAGGCCGGTCAGATCGGGCGCGCGCTGCTGAACCGGCGCGGTTCGCAACGCCAGCACGAGCATAGCGGCAGCAGCCAGGGTTACTCGAGATGGCCGGGACATGCTCTTGCTCCTGGAGAGATAGACGAGCTATCGCTGAGACACAGTTGACCGAGTAATGGTTTGCTGGGCGGACGCCGGTGGAGCTCCGGCCGAGCCGACGCCCTTCCGGCCGCTGCAGTGCTATGGTTGAACGGTTCCATGGGATGCCACGGGTCGACGTGATCGCACTGACGCGGCCCTTCAGGGCGATCGGCTCGACCTGCGCTCCCGGCATCGCTATGTGTTCCGGCCTGACCGCCTGACCGCCTGACCGC
>DASRIN010000656.1:0-3507 GCA_035649975.1 Gemmatimonadales bacterium | reverse complement strand
GGCTGAACAGGCTCCACTTGCGGCGGGGGCGGCCACCTCGAAACTCGAAGTGCTGCTCGTTGACCATTTTAGAAATAGAGTCGGCCCGCCCGTCGCAGCGGACGCGGGCGAACTGCCGGGCCGAGAGCCAGGCGGCGTTGTACCAGATGCCGGGCTTCAGTCCGGGGTACAGCGGAGCAAACTCCCGCTTGAGGCGGGCCTCGCGGTTGTCGGGCATACCGGGTCTGCTTTGGGTGATATTCTAAAGCTAGAGACCCTGCCGGAGAGGGCGCAACTCGACGGCAGTGCCATCTATTGCGTATACTTGGCGGGATTGTGGCAGGGACACGCTGAAATACAAGGACTTATGCGCGGCAGCGCTTCCTCCAAACTACCGAGGGTGGAATGGCTACAAAACTCGATAAGACGATCAAGCGGGAGCTGGACCTGGACGGCAAGCTGTACACGGTCGCCATCTCGCCCGAAGGGGTGAAGATCACGCCCAAGGGTGCTCGCAAGGGCCAGGAGATCACCTGGAGCTCGTTGGTCAGCGGGGAAGCAGACCTGCACAAGAACCTCAACATGTCGGTTGACGCCTACCGAGAGTAACACCACTCGAGGTCACCCCGGCCGTGTGCGGCTGAGGCGCGGGAGGGTTCATGGCGGACACGAGCTTTGCCGATCAGATCGCCACGCTCAACTCGACGCTCCGGGCCATCGAGGTGAGGCTGGCCTTGGGCCGGGCGCCGGTTGAGGGGCTGGAGGATTTCAAGAGCGCCCTGGATGACATGCGCCTCCGGCTCTGGGGCCTCCTGGGTGCGGCGGGTGGCGACGACTACAGGAACTTCCAGGAGCGGTTCCGGATCCGCCGGGCCACCGAGATGTGCCGGGGCCTGGGAGGAGACCTTCGGGCCGGGACGGTGAGCGGCCGCTATGCCGAGCTCACCAACTTGCGCGAGGCGGCGGGGGAGCTGGGCCAGAGCATCGAGCGAGCGCAGCAACACGCTCACTGACATCGTGCGCGCCACGCCCACTCTACGAACTCGGCGCCTCATCCTCGATGCGCCGGTGCCGGATGACGCGCCGGAGCTGCAGCGGCTGGCCGGAGCGCGCGAGGTCGCCGACACCACGCTCGCGATTCCCCATCCCTACGAGTTGGACCACGCCATCGCCTGGATCGAGCATCAACGCAAGGAAGTCGAGCGGGGGCGCGCCATCAGCTTCGCCGTCCGGCTCCCCGGCAGGACCCTGATCGGGTCGGCGGGCCTGCGCGACATCGATCGCGAGCACCAGCAGGCAGAGCTCGGATTCTGGATCGGGCGGGAGTGGTGGGGTAACGGCTACGCCCGCGAAGCAGCGGCGGCGGTCATACGATTCGGATTCGAGGCGCTAGCACTCAACCGGATCTACGCCCATCACATGGTGCGGAATCCGGCAGCGGGCCGGGTGCTGGAGGCTTCCGGAATGCAACAGGAGGGACTCTTGCGACAGCGGGTGCGCAAGTGGGGCGTCTTCGAAGACGTGATCATTTATTCCGTGCTGCGAGACGAGCGGGACTGAATGGCGAATCGGTCCGCCAGCCTGACCATCGTCGCCGCGGTGGCTGCGGGGGCTGCGCTGTATCTGGCGCAGGAGGTCTTCGTTCCGATCGCGCTTGGGCTCCTGCTCACCGCACTGTTCCGGCCGGTCGTCCGGGTCCTCGCCGAGGCCAGAATCCCAGAGCCGGTCGGCGCCACAGTGGTCGTAGTCGGGCTCCTGGGTCTGGTCGCAGCGGGTGGTTACTTCGCCGCGGGACCGGTGCGAACCTGGATCAGCGAGGCACCCCAGACACTGTCGGCTGCAAGGGGAAAGCTGGACAAGCTGCGGCGGCCCATTAAGCAGGTGTCCGAGGCCGTCGAAAAGGCCCAGCAGCAGGTCACCGGCGAAGGCGCGAAGAAGCCTGAGACCAGTAAATCGTCGCAGTCTGGTTCGGGTTCGCCCATTCCCTCTCTGCTCGGCCGAGTCTTTACCACCACCACAGGAGTCCTGGGTGCGCTGCTCCAGATGCTGGTGATCGCCTTTCTGGTGCTCGCAACCAGTGACCTGTTCACCCGGAAGCTGGCGCTGGTCATGCCGAAACCGGATCAAGGAACGCCGGAGCAGGCGGTGGATGAGGCTGAGTCGATTATCCGGCGGTATCTGATAGTCACCATCCTGCTGGCCGGAGGGCAGGGTGTGGTGGTTGCGCTGACGTTCATGCTGCTGGGGATGCCTTCGCCGATGCTCTGGGGGGTGCTGACACTGGTCCTCGAGTCGATACCCTACATCGGCGCTCTCATCATGGTTGCGGCCGTGAGCGTCACCGCAGTCGCTGCCTTCGACAGCCTCGGTCAGATCCTGCTTCCGCCGCTGGCGTACACCGTCATCTCGACCATTCAGAACAACGTCATCAGCCCCTTTGCCTACGGGAGTGGCCTCCGGCTCAATCCTATCGCCGTCCTGTTGGTGGTATTGGTAGGGTGGTTCCTCTGGGGCGTCGCCGGCGCCTTTGTCGCGGTACCCTTGCTCGCGGCGGTCAAGATCTTTGCCGGGCGGCTGCATCGCGACTCGCGACTGGCCGCGGTGCTGGACGAATGAGCCAGGGCCACGCGTCCGAAGAGCCGGTTCCCGTTCTGGAGACGGCGCCAGATCCGCTCAGATCCGAACGGTCAGGGCGGGTTCACTGGGTGGTGGTGAGAACCCGGGCACTGTCGGAGGAAGACAGGGCCCCGGCCGGAATGGTGCTGATGACCCGGTTCTGGCATCCGCGCGATCACCGCTGGAGCGAGAACGCCTTCGAGTCGCTGGATCATGCGCTGCGGCTGTTCGTGGATGAAAGCGGCTGGGTCCTTCGGCAGCAGCAGGCCCTGGACGGGCCCCACGCCTATGAGCTGATCTTCGAGGCCCGGCGGGAAGACTTCAGCCGGCCCAGCACGGAACAGATGCTCAAGGAGGTGGGACTCGATCCTCAGGATGTGGCCAAGCTGCTGAATCGGGTCGAGGGAAAAGACGAGGCCTAGGCCACGAACCCGGAGAGAACCCGGCGCAGCGCTGCGCTGAACTGCCCCAGCTCCTGATCACCCAGCACCGTCGAAAGATTTCCCACCCCTCGGGGATCGATGAGAATCCCCTCGTTGAAGAGTCCCAGAAAGAGCCGGTGCCGGAGCTCGGGGTCGCTCGAGAGCGTATCTCGATAACTCCTGACCGGGTGCCGAGTCAGGTGCATGGCGAAGAGTGATCCCAGGCCAGTGATCTGGACCGGAATGCCGGCTTCGGCGAAGGCATCCGCTATGTCCAGCCGAAGGGCGTCCGCCCGGCGATTCAGCAGGTCGATAGCGGCAGGGGTGAGCAGCTCCAGCGTAGTGGCGCCCGCCACCATGCCGATCGGATTGGCGTTATGGCTTCCCGGATGGGGAACGGCCGGCTTGCCATGGGAAGGATCGAAGAGAGCCATGATGTCGCCTCGGCCGCCAAATGCGCCCAGGGGAAAGCCTCCCCCGATCAGCTTGC
>DASRIN010000655.1:0-8467 GCA_035649975.1 Gemmatimonadales bacterium | reverse complement strand
CACTGAGGACGGCGTCACGGTGACCCGCGAGGACATCGAGGCGCTCGCCCGGTGGTCCCCGCGCAACCCATCCACCCGAGAGATCGCGTTCACCCCGGCGAGAGTTCTGCTGCAGGATTTCACCGGCGTACCGGCTGTGGTCGATCTGGCCGCGATGCGCGATGCCATGGCCGAGCTCGGGGGTGACCCCCGGAAGATCAACCCGCTGCAGCCGGTGGAGCTGGTGGTCGATCACTCGGTCCAGGTGGACGCGTTCGGTACTCCTCAAGCGTTCCTGACCAATGTGGATCTGGACTACCAGCGGAATCGCGAGCGCTACCAGTTTCTGCGCTGGGGTCAGCGTGCCTTCGATAACTTCCGGGTGGTGCCGCCCAACACCGGCATCGTGCACCAGGTCAACCTGGAGTACCTGGCCCGGGTCGTCTTTACCTCCGACGAGAATCCCCACGCCCGGACCGGCGAGCTGCCCCAGGCCTACCCCGACACGCTGGTGGGCACGGACTCTCATACTCCCATGGTCAACGGCCTGGGGGTACTGGGGTGGGGCGTTGGAGGGATCGAGGCCGAGGCCGCCATGCTGGGCCAACCGGTCTCCATGCTCATTCCGGAGGTAATCGGGTTCCGGCTGGAGGGACGGCTTCCGGAAGGCGCCACAGCGACTGACCTGGTGCTGACGGTGACCGAGCTGCTTCGCCGGAAGGGTGTGGTCGGAAAGTTCGTCGAGTTCTATGGTCCCGGGCTTGGCTCACTGGCTCTGGCCGACCGAGCTACCATCGGCAATATGTCCCCGGAGTATGGCGCTACCTGCGCCATTTTCCCGGTGGACGCTGTAACCCTGCAGTACCTCCGCTTTACCGGTAGGTCGGAGGAGCGAGTGGCTCTGGTCGAAGCCTATATGAAGGAGCAGGGCCTCTTTCACAGCGCGAAGTCCCCGGACCCGGTCTTCACCGATACGCTGTCCCTCGACCTCTCGACTGTCGAGCCCAGCATTGCCGGCCCTCGCCGGCCGCAGGACCGGATCCGGCTCTCGGAAGCGAGGCGTTCGTTCCAGGACGCCCTGCCCAGTCTGCTTCCCGCCGGCTCCGCCCCGCCGGGGAAGGAAGCTGCCAAAGGTCCCAGCCAGGGGCCGGCCGCCGTCGGGGTCTGGGGCGAAGGTTCATCCGAATCTCCTTCGGCCCGCGACGTCATGGTCGAAGACGCAGCCACGGTGCTGGATCATGGCTCGGTGGTCATTGCCGCAATCACCAGTTGTACCAACACCTCCAATCCTTCGGTCATGCTAGCCGCGGGGCTGCTGGCCAAGAAGGCGGTGGAACGGGGACTGGAGCGCAAGCCATGGGTGAAAACCTCACTCGCGCCGGGCTCCAAGGTAGTCATGGACTACTACGAGCGGGCCGGGCTGACGCCCTATCTGGAGCAGCTGGGCTTCAACCTGGTGGGGTATGGCTGCACTACCTGCATCGGGAACTCCGGGCCGCTGCCTATGGAGATCTCCGATGCCATTCAGCGGCGGCGGCTGGTGGCCTGCGCGGTTCTATCGGGCAACCGGAACTTCGAGGGGCGAATCAACTCCGATGTCCGGGCCAATTACCTGATGTCGCCGCCGCTGGTGGTGGCCTTTGCCCTGGCCGGCAGAATCGACATCGATCTGGGTCGAGACCCCCTGGGCCACGACCGGCAGGGTGATCCGGTCTATCTCCGGGACATCTGGCCCAGCTCGGCGGAGGTTGAGGAGACTCTCGAGTCTTCCATCAAGTCCGAGATGTATCGCAAGAGTTACAGCGCCGTGTTCGCGGGCGACGAGCGCTGGACCAGCCTCGATGTCCCGGAGGGCGATCGCTTCGAGTGGTCTCCGACCTCGACGTATGTCCGGCGCCCGCCGTACTTCGATCGGATGTCGAAAGACAACCCTGCCGGCGTGGCTGAGATCACCGGCGCCCGGGTCATTGCCGTGTTGGGGGACAGCGTAACCACCGACCATATCTCGCCTGCGGGCAGCATCAAGAAGGACTCACCGGCCGGCCGCTATCTACTGGAGCAGGGAGTCACCCTCGCCGACTTCAACTCCTATGGCTCGCGGCGAGGCAATCACGAGGTGCTGGTCCGCGGCACCTTTGCCAACACCCGCATCCGCAACCGCCTGGCACCGAACACCGAGGGGGGGGTCACCACCTACCTCCCAACCGGTGAGGTCATGTCCATCTACGATGCCGCCATGCGCTACCAGGCCACAGGCACGCCTCTTCTGGTCCTGGCGGGGAAGGAGTATGGGTCGGGGTCCAGCCGCGACTGGGCGGCCAAGGGACCCGCTTTACAGGGTGTCCGCGCGGTAATTGCAGAGAGCTACGAGCGAATTCACCGATCCAACTTGGTGGGAATGGGAATTCTGCCGCTGCAATTCGTTGCCGGCGAATCCACCACCACGCTGGGGTTGACCGGTCGGGAAATTTTCGATCTGGCCGGACTCGGCGCCGCGATCCAGAGCGGCTTTGCCCAGGGACGCACGTTGACGGTGCGCGCCCGGCGCGAGGATGGCTCGGAGTTGACCTTCTCGGTCATCGTCCGCATCGATACCCCACAGGAGGTCCTGTATTACCAGCACGGCGGCATCCTGCAGTACGTGCTTCGGCAGCTGCTCTGGGGCCGGCAGAAAGCGCGGGCCATTGGACCCGGTCCCGCCACCACGCCGGAGTCCCGACCCAACGCCAGGAGAGTGGACGAGGGATCGCGGGAGTCATTCCCTGCCAGCGATCCACCAGCGTATTGATAGGTCCTAACCTATCTTCCTTATCCCTCCCTGACTTTACCTCTACGGAGGAGTCCCATGGCCGGTGTGCAGGCCCGGCTCAAGGCCGAGCACAAGCGCAGGTATCTCGACCTGGATCCGACGGCCTGGTACCAGGTCGTTCCCATCTTTCCGGGGGTAACCCAGCGCATGATGAATATGGCGGGGGAGCGGTTGGCTAGGATCGCGACGCCGCGCGGCTTTGTGACCTTGCGGGCGGAACATCTGGAATTTCGAACTGTCGAGTCCGGCGCAAGGACACCCTCGCCCTAGGCGGACTCAGACTTGGAGGCTGCCTCCCGGGGACGAGGCCGCTGGTCAAGCATGGTCCGGACCTTGGCTGCCAGAGTAGCGGGAGTAAATGGCTTCTGCTGGAACGGAGCGCCCGGATCCAGCAGTCCCCGCTGCACCACGTCGTCACCGGTATAGCCGGACATGTACAGGATCGGAAGATCGGGATCGAATAGACTGAGGTTCTGACCGAGCTCGCGGCCGCTCAGTTCCGGCATGACGACATCGGAGATGATCAAGTCCACCGTACCCGGGTGCTGCCGAACATAGTCCAGCGCCTCCGCCCCATTCGTCGCTTCCACCACCGTATAGCCGTGCTCCCGTAGCCCCCGGATAGCCAGGTTCCGTACGATCTGTTCATCCTCCACAATGAGAATGGTTTCCGATCCTCCCTGGGGGGGTTGAGGTTCGCCGTCAGCACCCGCCTCCGAAGGCAGGATCGCGCTGGCTTCGGGGAGATAGACTTTGAAGACGCTGCCTTGGCCGGGCTCGCTGTAGGCCCAGATGAACCCCCCACTCTGCTTGACGATCCCATAGACAGTAGACAGGCCGAGTCCGGTGCCCTGGCCGACCATTTTGGTAGTGAAAAAAGGTTCGAAGATCCTTGCCTGCACCTCGGGATCCATGCCGCAGCCGGTGTCGGCAACCGCGAGCATGACGTACCGACCCAGCGGGATATCGACCCCGCTGTGGCGATCGGTGTATGCCTGGTCCCAGGTGGCCGAGGCGGTTTCGATGGTGACCCTGCCGTGACCGGTCATCGCATCACGGGCGTTGAGCACCAGATTGATGAGCACCTGCTCCAACTGCCCCCGATCCGCCCGCAGCCGGCCGGCGGCAGGTGACAGGCGAAGCTCGAGGTAGTGGTCCTCGCCCAGGGACCGGCGCAGCATTTTTTCCAGGTCGGAGACCACGGCGTTGATCTCCATGATTTTAGGCCGCAGGAACTGCTGCCGGGTGAAGGCCAGCAGCTGGCGAGTGACATCGGCCGCCCGGGTGCCTGCCTTGATGACCTCTTCGACATCCTCTCGGCGCGGGTCGTCGGCATCGAGGGTCCGGAGCAAGAACTCGCTGAAGCCAATGACGCCCGTCATCATGTTGTTCACTTCGTGGGCCACGCCGCCCGCAAGCTTGCCCGCCGCCTGCATCCGCTCGGTCCGGCGGAGGTGCTCCTCCATCCGTTTGCGCTCGGTGATGTCGCGATAGATGCCGCGAACCACTGCTGGTTCGCCATCCTTACAGGTGCAACTGAGGTTCCCTTCGACGGTAATCGGCGGGCCGTCCTTGGGTAGGAAAATCAACTCGACGTGATCCAGGCGTTCGCCGGCAAGGACCCGCTGCAGCACGGCATCGTAGTGGTGCCGGCTGTCGGGATGCACGATATCCGAGAGCTGCATGCGGCCGATGTCGCTCTCGCCGTAGCCGGTTCCCTGTTGCCAGGCGTGGTTCACGTACAACAGAGACCCATCCGGCGCAGTGACGCACACCAGATCGCTCGCGTTGTCGAAAAGGTCCCGATAGCGCTCCTCACTTTCCCGCAGCGCGCGGTCAGCGCGCTTTCGCTCGCTCACGTCTCGCGCGTTGAGGACAATGCCTCCGATGGTGGCATCGCTGAGCAGGTTGGAGCCGACTGCCTCTAGCCAGACAAAGGATCCGTCGGGATGACGCAGGGTGAACTCGATCGGGCTGGAGACACTCGGCTTGCCATCGATGTGCAGCAGCAGCTCCTGGACCGGATCATGGTCCCTTTCGCTGATGATTGACAGCAGCGAGGTGCCGATCAGGGCATCAGGCTCGTGGCCAACTACCCGGCGAGCGGAGTCGCTGGCGTACCGAATGGTGCCGTCCCGGTCGACGATAATGACCAGGTCGGAGGAGTTCTGCACCAGGGAGCGAAACCGTCGCTCACTGGCGGCCAGGGCGGCTTCGGCGCGGAGCTTCTCCGCATGGGCCCGCGACCGCTCCAGCGCAGCCTGAATAGCAGGGCCGATGCGAGCCAGATTGCTCTTCAAGAGGTAGTCCGTGGCGCCGGCCTTCAGGCACCCGACCGCCGTTTCTTCATTGACCGACCCGGTGACGATCAGGAAGGGAACGCTAGGGACGCGCTCGCGCGCCAGCGAAAGCGCGGTCATGCCATCGAAGCGAGGGAGGGTGTAGTCCGAAAGGATGACATCCGGCCTGAACTCCTGCAGCTCCTGGAGATAGGCCTCGCGGCTGTCGACCCGGCGTGACTGAAAGGCAAGTGCCGAGCGCTCGAGCTCGTACTCGACGAGCTCCGCGTCCATGGGGACGTCCTCGAGAATCAGGATCCGGAGAGGGTCGTGAGGCATCGGCAAAGTTGGAGCAGGAGCGGTGAACGCACTGCCGGTCACCCGCCCACTGGTCTATACTTGAGAATCAACGTGAAGTGTCATCGATACCGGCGGTAAGTCAAGCTCCTTACGGCAGGTACTGGGTTTGTCCAGAGCCTGTGATCTGCCTCACAGCCGCTTTCTCCAAAGCTAATTCATGTTGACTGGTCTCCACCCTAGAACCAGCTGCACTCCCGGGAGTTTCCATGCCGACTGAACAGTCGACCATCACTGGTCGTACGACCAATGGTCGCACGACAAGTAATGGCGGTAAGTCCACGACCGGAAATGGCAGGAAGTCAAAGCGCCGGTCCGCTCGCCCCATCGGGGTTCCCGGGTCGGATGTGCTCGACACCGATCAGCTGCTCGCGGTGCTCACCGCGGTCCGCAAGGGAAATTTCTCGGTCAAGATGCCGGTCTCCCAGGTCGGCCTAGCGGGGAAGATCTCCGATGCGCTCAACGACATCATCGACTTGAACCGTGAAACCGCCCAGGAATTGGAGCGGGTCAGCAAAGCGGTGGGCAAGGAAGGCAAGATCACCCAGCGGGCCCATCTCCACGGGGCCGCGGGGGCGTGGGCGGCATCGATCAGCTCGGTCAATACACTGATCGGCGATCTGGTCCAGCCCACCAGCGAGGTGGCCCGGGTCATCGGGGCGGTGGCCAAGGGCGACCTGTCGCAATCGATGTCGCTGGACATTGAGGGGCGTCCTCTCATGGGTGAGTTCCTCCGGATTGGAAAGACGGTGAACTCGATGGTGGACCAGCTGAGCTCGTTCGCCTCGGAGGTCACCCGCGTCGCCCGCGAGGTCGGCACTGAGGGCAAGCTGGGCGGCCAGGCCCGGGTGAAGGGTGTGGGCGGCACCTGGAAGGACCTCACTGACAATGTGAACAGCATGGCGGGCAACCTGACGGCCCAGGTCCGCAACATCGCGCAGGTGACCACGGCAGTGGCGAATGGCGACCTGTCCAAGAAGATCACCGTCGACGTGAAGGGAGAGATCCTCGAGCTCAAGAACACCATCAATACCATGGTGGACCAGCTCAACTCCTTCGCGTCGGAAGTGACCCGGGTGGCCCGCGAGGTCGGTACCGAAGGCAAGCTGGGAGGCCAGGCGCAGGTGAAGGGCGTGGGTGGCACCTGGAAGGATCTGACGGACAGCGTCAACTCGATGGCCGGCAACCTGACGGGGCAGGTCCGCAACATCGCCGAGGTCACCACCGCCGTTGCCAACGGCGACCTGTCCAAGAAGATCACCGTGGACGTGAAAGGCGAAATCCTCGAGCTCAAGAACACCATCAATACCATGGTGGACCAGCTCAACTCCTTCGCGTCGGAAGTGACCCGGGTGGCCCGCGAGGTCGGTACCGAAGGCAAGCTGGGAGGTCAGGCGCAGGTGAAGGGTGTGGGTGGCACCTGGAAGGACCTCACCGACAACGTGAATTCAATGGCGGGGAACCTCACCGCTCAGGTCCGTAACATCGCCGACGTCACGACTGCCGTGGCGAGAGGAGAGCTGAACAAGAAGATCACGGTGGACGTACAGGGAGAGATCCTGGAGCTCAAGAACACCATCAACACGATGGTGGACCAACTGAGCTCCTTCGCGTCGGAAGTGACCCGCGTGGCCCGGGAGGTCGGTACCGAGGGCAAGCTGGGCGGCCAGGCCCGGGTGACCGGCGTGGGCGGCACCTGGAAGGACCTGACCGACAACGTGAACTGGATGGCCAGCAACCTGACGGCCCAGGTCCGCAACATCGCGGACGTCACCACCGCGGTCGCCAATGGAGACCTGTCCAAGAAGATCACGGTGGACGTGCAGGGAGAGATCCTGGAGCTCAAGAACACCATCAACACGATGGTG
Organism: Gemmatimonadales bacterium; assembly: GCA_035649975.1. GTDB lineage: Bacteria > Gemmatimonadota > Gemmatimonadetes > Gemmatimonadales > GWC2-71-9 > CAVVWJ01. The sequence goes on along the minus strand of DASRIN010000655.1, from coordinate 1,175 downwards.
GACCAGCTGAGCTCCTTTGCCTCCGAGGTGACCCGCGTGGCCCGCGAGGTCGGCACCGAAGGGAAGCTGGGCGGCCAGGCCCAGGTGCGTGGTGTGGGCGGCACCTGGAAGGACCTGACCGACAACGTGAACTCGATGGCAGGCAACCTCACCGCGCAGGTCCGCAACATCGCAGACGTGACCACCGCGGTCGCCACCGGCGACCTCTCCAAGAAGATCACGGTCGACGTGAAAGGCGAAATCCTCGAGCTCAAGAACACCATCAACACGATGGTGGACCAGCTGAGCTCCTTTGCCTCCGAGGTGACCCGCGTGGCCCGCGAGGTCGGTACCGAAGGGAAGCTCGGCGGTCAGGCCCAGGTAAAGGGCGTCGGCGGCACCTGGAAGGACCTGACTGACAACGTCAATTCGATGGCCCGAAATCTGACTGCCCAGGTTCGAAACATTGCGGAAGTGACGACGGCGGTGGCCCGCGGCGAGCTGAACAAGAAGATCACCGTGGACGTGAAGGGTGAAATTCTCGAGCTCAAGAACACCATCAACACGATGGTCGACCAGCTCAACTCCTTTGCCTCGGAAGTAACCCGCGTCGCTCGCGAAGTGGGAACCGAAGGGAAGTTGGGAGGCCAGGCCCAGGTGCGGGGCGTCGGCGGCACCTGGAAGGATCTCACCGACAATGTGAACTCGATGGCCGGCAACCTCACGGCCCAGGTACGTAACATCGCGGAAGTGACGACAGCAGTGGCCCGCGGTGAGCTGAACAAGAAGATCACGGTGGACGTGCAGGGCGAAATCCTGGAGCTCAAGAACACGATCAACACCATGGTCGACCAGCTCAACTCCTTCGCCTCCGAGGTGAGCCGCGTGGCCCGCGAGGTGGGCACCGAAGGAAAGCTGGGCGGCCAGGCCGACGTGCGCGGCGTGGCCGGCACCTGGAAGGACCTCACCGACTCCGTCAACTCCATGGCCGGCAACCTGACCGGCCAGGTGCGCAACATCGCCGAGGTGACGACCGCGGTGGCGCGCGGCGACCTGTCGAAGAAGATCACCGTCGACGTGAAGGGCGAAATCCTCGAGCTGAAGAACACGGTCAATACGATGGTCGATCAGCTTCGTTCGTTCGCCTCGGAAGTGACCCGCGTGGCCCGCGAAGTCGGCACGGAAGGCAAGCTGGG
>DASRIN010000654.1:0-2287 GCA_035649975.1 Gemmatimonadales bacterium | reverse complement strand
AAGCAAGCGCTCGAGACCCGGAGGCAGCGAGGGCTTTCGGTAACCATTGGAGCGGAGAACCCCGACGCCAGGCTCAGTGACTTTACTCTGGTCACCTCCTCCTATGAGGCAGGGGGGCTCAAAGGAGTGATTGGAGTCATGGGCCCCACCAGGATGCCATATGACAAGATCATCGGCCTGGTGGAGCACACCAGCCGTTTGGTGGAGGGGCTGCTCGAGTGAGTGAGTTCTACACGCTGCTGGGTATTCCGCGCGACGCCACCGAGGCCGAGATCAAGAAGGCGTATCGCAAGCTGGCCATGGAGTTTCACCCCGACCGGAATCCGTCGCACCAGGCGGAGGCCAGGTTCAAGGAGATCACCGAGGCCTACGAAGTCCTGCGCGATCCGCAGAAACGGGCGGTGTACGACCGCTACGGCAAGGCCGGCCTGGGTGGGGCAGCGGGACCGCAGGGATTCCACCATGTAGACCTCGCCGAGGCGCTCAACATCTTCATGCGAGACTTCGGGGCCATGGGCGGCTTCGAATCCCTGTTCGGAGGCCGAAGGAGCCGGGCAGAGGAACGGCGGGGACAGGATATCCGGGTCACTGTGCGCCTGACCCTCAACGACATTGCTGGGGGAACCAAGAAGACAGTCAAGCTCAAGAGTCTGGAACGCTGTACTCACTGTGACGGCACCGGGGCCAAGCGGGGAGCTCAGCCGGGCCGGTGCGGTACCTGCCAGGGTTCAGGTGAGGTGCGTCGGGCCACGCGGAGCATGTTCGGTCAATTCGTCTCTGTCGCTCCCTGTCCCACCTGCGGGGGAGAAGGCACCATCATCTCCGATCCCTGCGAAGTCTGCCGCGGAGAGGGACGAGTCCGGGGAGAGCGCTCGGTGACGGTGGATGTTCCGGCCGGAGTTTCGGCCAACAATTACCTGACCCTTCGGGGCCAGGGTGCCGCAGGTCCGCGCAACGGCCCCAGCGGCGATCTGCTGGTCATGCTCGACATCAAGGAAGACGATCGTTTCGAGCGCCAAGGTGACGATCTGATATACGACCTTCCTCTTTCATTCTCTCAAGCTGCTTTGGGCGGTGATCACCAGATTCCAACGCCCTATGGTGAGGAACGGCTTCAGGTGCCCGCCGGAACTCAACCCGAGACCGTGCTGCGCCTCCGGGGGCGCGGGCTACCCGTGCTGGGACAGGAGGGCAAGGGCGACCTCCTGGTTCGGGTGCACGTCTGGACCCCGGAGCGGCTGACCGACGAGCAGGAACGGCTCTTCCGCGAGTTGGCCAAGCTCGAGGGGGAGCCGCCCAAGCGATCACCGGGATTCTGGTCCAAGCTCAAGGAGGCCCTCGGGGCATGAGCTGGTGGGCCATCGACGTCCGTACTGGGGCGGAGGAACGGGATCAGCTGGGCGCCTGGCTGGTTACTCGCACGGGTCAGGCTGTCGAAGAACGGGATGACGGTACCCTGGTGGCCTTTGCTCCAGATGAAGCGTCGGCAGAAAATCTGATTGCAGAGCTGAGCCGCCGGACGGTTACGCCGCTGGAAACGCGGAGGCGCTCGGTAGAGGCGGCGGATTGGTCCACCGAGTGGCGTCGAGGGCTGGCAGCCCGCCGGGTTGGACGGCTGAGGCTGGTGCCCTCCTGGCTGGCGGAGGGGTCCGAGCCGGATGCAGTAACCGTGGTGCTCGATCCCGAAACTGCTTTCGGCAGTGGAGAACACGGCTCCACCCGTGCAGCCCTGAGACTCATGGACCAGCTCCTGGTCTCGGGGGACCGGGTGGTGGATCTGGGAAGCGGAAGCGGCATCCTGACTATCGCCGCCGTCAAGCTAGGGGCCGCGTCTGCTATCGGCATCGAGGTCGATCCGGAGGCAAACCCGGTGGCGCTTCGAAACGCCGTCCGGAACCGGGTGGTGGGTCGGGTGGAATTTCTGGATGGCGACGCCGCAGCATTGGCTCCCCTGGTGGGACCGGCGGACCTTCTCGTCTCCAACATTCTTCGCACCACGAACACGGCGCTCCTTCCGGCCATCGCCGCCGCGCTACGCCAGGGCGGGATCGCAATCTTCTCCGGGATGGAGCAACCGGAGGCGGACCAATTTCGGCGTACGCTGGGTCACTCCGGCTTCAATCCATTCCAGGAGACTTCGGATTCCGGTTGGTGGGCGGTGGCCGCTGAACGCCCCGAATGAGGGTGCTGGTAGAACGTGGCAGCGGGGAAGTGGGGAAACGGGTCAGTTTGGACCAGCAGGAGATCCAGCACCTCAAGGTTCGCCGGGCCAGAGACGGGGAGAGAG
>DASRIN010000653.1:0-9465 GCA_035649975.1 Gemmatimonadales bacterium | reverse complement strand
CAAAGCTGCCGAGCAGGCTGTCGCGCATGGTGTTGGACACGATGCCGTGGTGCTCGGGGTAGAGCCCGGTCGCGATGCTGTAGAAGTTGGGGAAGGTGACCGTGGGGAAGACCGGAACCAGCCACCGGGCCCGGACCCCTTGCCGTGCCAGCTCGCGCAGGTGCCGACTCGGGGCGCGATCCAGGTAGCTGGGCTGAAACCCGTCCAGCGCCACCAGCACCACGATGGGATTGGTAGGTGGAGTGACCTGGCGACGGGCCTCGAGGCCGCCACCGCAGCCGGCGAGCAGCAGAAGGAGTATGAGACCGGACGATTCAGCCCGCATCCCGCCCTTCCTTTAAAGCAAGTGGATGCTAGAGTGCCAGTTGTAAGGTACCTAGCTAGCGGAGCAAGCCGTGCCTCATGACATCACCCTGATCACCACCATAGCCGCCGGGCTCGGCCTCGCGTTGCTGATGGGATTCCTGGCCACCAAGGTCGGGGTCCCGCCGCTGGTGGGCTACTTGGTGGCCGGCATCATCGCCGGCCCGGCGACGCCGGGCTTCGTAGCCGACGTCCATCTCACCGGACAATTGGCGGAGATCGGGGTGATGCTCATGATGTTCGGTGTGGGACTGCACTTCTCGATCGACGACCTGATGTCGGTCCGCCGGATCGCCGTACCCGGCGCGATCGTCCAGATCCTGGGCGCCACCTTGGCCGGCGGCGCGGTTGCGATGCTCTGGGGTTGGAGCCTCGGCGCAGCACTCGTGTTCGGGATCTCCCTCTCGGTTGCAAGCACGGTCGTGCTGCTCCAGGCCCTGGAAGCGAGGCACCAGTTGCAGTCGCTCAACGGGCGTATCGCGGTGGGTTGGCTGGTGGTGGAAGACCTGGTGGTAGTGCTGGTGCTCGTGCTGCTCCCGGCCCTGTCTCCAATGCTGGGCGGCAGGGCAGAGATGGTGGCGGGGCAGGAGAGCTTGGGCCGCGCTCTGGCCATAACGCTGGGGAAGGTGGCGGCGTTCGTCGCCCTGATGTTGATCGTGGCCAAGCGGCTCCTTCCCCGGCTACTCTGGGCAGTGGCGCGGACCGGCTCGCGGGAACTGTTCACCCTGGCCATCATTACCGCGGCGGTCGGCGTCGCCTATGCCGCAGCCGAGCTGTTCAGCGTGTCCTTCGCATTGGGTGCCTTCTTCGCCGGGATGATGCTGCGCGAGTCGGCCCTCAGCCACCGGGCGGCGGAAGAGTCGCTGCCGTTGCGCGATGCATTTGCGGTGCTGTTCTTCGTCTCGGTCGGCATGTTGTTCGAACCCGAGATTGTGGTGCGAGAGCCGCTCAAGGTGCTGGCGGTGGTCGCCGTCATCATGGTGGGAAAGACGGCCGCAGCCGTGGCGTTGGTCCTGGCGCTGCGTTATCCGCTCAACACCGCGCTCACCGTAGGAGCAAGCCTGGCGCAAATCGGGGAATTCTCCTTCATTCTGGCGGGCTTGGGCGTGACGCTGGGGCTGCTGCCCCCGCAGGGGCAGAGCCTGATCCTGGCGGGCGCGCTGATCTCGATCACACTCAACCCGTTCTTCTTCACCGCGATCGAGCCGGTGCAGAGCTGGGCGCGGTCGCGCTCCGAGCTGGCGCGCAAGCTGGAGCGGCGAGACGACCCATTGACCGAGCTGCCGGCGTCGGTGGATGTGGAGACTCTGACCGGCCACGTGGTTTTGGTGGGCTACGGACGGGTGGGCACCAGGATCGCGGAGGCGATGAGTGAGCGGGGAATCCGGTTCGTGGTGGTGGAGATCAACCGGGAGGCAGTGGAGGAACTCCGCCGCCGCCGAGCCCACGCGGTACTGGGCGATGCCAGCGAGGCGGAAGTGCTGGTGCAGGCCCACGTCGTCCGCGCGAGTCTCCTGGTAGTGGCGACGCCCGACACGGTGAAGCTCAGGAGGATTATTGATATCGCCCGGACGCTGAACCCCCGCATCGAGATCCTGGTTCGGACCCACAACGACGAAGAAGCGGCCTTGCTTCGGCAGGAGAACGTGGGCGACGTGTTCATGGGAGAGCACGAGCTGGCCCTGGCGATGACCCGGAGTGTGCTGGAGCGCGTTGCTGCCCGGACGTGACGGCTCGGCCGAACTCGGATCCCAGAAGGGAGCGGATCCTGCGCATCATCCGAGATGGCGGCGTCATTCGCCTCACTGATCGGGTTGGTCCCTACTGGGCATTGGGACTCTTCCTGCTGGCCGGAGGCCTCCTGGGTCTGGCCTTCCCGCTCGGGCTCGCGAGCGACGCCGCCCGGCTGGAGCCCTGGGAACGAGCAGCGAGCATGGTGATAGGAGTCGCGGTCAGTGCCGGGGCCCTCTGGTGGCTGGCCCGGAATCCCCGGACTCAAGTCACGCTGGATCTCTCCCGGAGGAGTCTCCTTCTCGTGCGGGTGGGCATCACGGGCTGGCGGGTTCGGCAGCACTCCTTCGACCAGCTGGAGCGAGTCGAGCTGGAGCGGGGCGCCGACAGCGACGGCGATCCGATCTGGCGGCCCCGGGTGCGGCTTCGCAACGGTGGGGTCCTGCTGCTGTCGCAGCTCTGGAGTCATGAGGAGGCCGAGGTGCGTCGGGACCTGGGCGCCGTCGCGCAGGCCTGCCGCGTGGCCTACGAGGATGCCCCATGAGCTATTCCACCCGCACGCTTCGGGCTCGGCTGCACGAGATCATCTTCGAGGCCGACACACCTGAAGGGCGGCTGTTCGACCTCCTGCTGCTGGTGGCCATCGTTGCCAGCGTGACGGTCGTGGTGCTGGAGAGCGTGGCGTCGGTGCGGGCGAGCGTAGGCGCCACGCTGCGAGTGCTCGAGTGGGGCTTCACCATCCTCTCAACCATCGAATACCTCCTCCGGCTCGTCAGCGAGCATGACGCAGTGTACTGCCGGCGCTGTGGGGCAAAACTATGACCGATCTCAAGCTCGATCTGCTGCAGACGCTCACCCTGGCGGGACTGGTCTATTTTGCCGGAATTCAGCTGCGCCGGCGCATAGGCGTGCTCGACCGGCTCAACATCCCGTCGGCCGTAGTGGGCGGGCTGCTCTTTACACTGCTGGTGCTGCTGCTTCGCCAGCAAGGGGTGACGCTGGAGCTGAATACGGCGCTGCAGTCCACCCTCAGTGTCGCCTTCTTCACCTCCATAGGAATGGGCGCGAGCCTGGCCCTGCTCCGCGCCGGTGGCATCCAGGTGCTGATCTTTCTCCTTTTCGCCACGGTGTTCTGCCTGGTGCAGAACTTTGTGGGAATGGGGATCGCCACCGGATTCGATCAGAACCCATTGCTCGGGGTCATGGCGGGATCGGTGACGCTGGTTGGCGGTCCCGCAACCGGGATGGCATTCGCTCCGATCTTCGAGCAGGCCGGGCTCCGCGGAGCCGGTCCGCTGGCGCTCACCTCGGCGACGGCGGGGATCGTGTGCGGTGGCCTGGTGGGCGGCCCGGCTGGGACCTGGCTGATCCAGCGATACGGGCTGAGGTCGGCCAGCCGGTCGACCGCCGAGCTGAGCGCGGAGCTCGAGAGCGGGCCGGAGATACTGGTGGTGGAAGTGGAGCAGGAGGACTCGGCGCTGATCCGAAACCTGGTGGTGCTCGCGCTGGCGATGGGACTGGGGAGCATCGTAAGCGGTTACATCGAGTCACTGGGGGTGACCCTACCGGCCTATATCGGCGCCATGCTGGTGGCGTCCGCCCTGCGGAACCTGGATGACCGGACTGGCTGGTTCCGGATCGACCAGCGGGCGATGGAGTTCGTGGGGAATCTGGCCCTCAACATCTTCCTCGTCGTAGCCCTGATGAACCTCAAGCTGTGGGAGCTGGCCCATCTGGCGCTGCCGCTCACGGTGATCCTGATCGTCCAGGTGCTCATCGTGCTGCTGTTCGCCGTGACGGCGTCGTTCCGGCTCATGGGCCGGGACTACGACTCCGCGGTGATGGCGAGTGGGTTCGTGGGGTTCGTGCTGGGGACCACGGCCAATGCGGTGGCCAACATGCGGGCGCTGGTGGCGCGGTTCGGGCCGGCGCCGAGGGCCTTTCTGGTGGTGCCGCTGGTGGGTGCGTTTTTCATCGACTTTACCAACGCGATCATCATCACGTTGTTTGTGAACTGGTTGAAGTAGTCGCTAGTCGCTAGTCGCTGGTCATGAGTAAGTGCTGATTACCGTGGCGACTAACGACTAGTGCCTAACGACTAGTGACTAGTGAAGATTTTCTGTCCTCCAGCCGATCCTTACATCGCCGAGCTGTATTGGGTTCCCTTCAACGAAACGGTGGGTAAGGATGAGGACGGTGAAGAATCGGGTCACCCCGGCGCAGCGGCTGATGCGGTCGGCGGTGCAGTGGACGGTAGGCTGGGGGGTCGCCGGCGTGGTGCTCGGCGTTCCATTAATGCTGTTGAAGATGATGATGGAGTCCGCCGCCCGGGCCGACGATCTCTCCTTCTACGCGTTCTGGGTGCCGGCCCTCGGGCTGGGGGCCGCCGCCGGCGGGCTCGGCATCGGGGTCCTCTATGCCGGGCTCCTGATGGGGACCGAGGAGTGGCGGCTTCAGTACGAGCAGGACACCCGGGGCGTCAAGGGCTGGCTGCTGCCGCCAGTGGTCTGCGGGGCAGCTTCCGGGCTGATCCCCGGTCTGCTGGTCGGAGGCATCGGTGGAGCGCTCTTCTTCGCTTTGCTCGCCGGCTGCACCGCAGCGGCGTTTACCCGGCTCGAGCGGGGTCGATGATTTTCTTTGCCAATTTGACAAGCGCCCCCAACGCCGCCACCTTGGAAATTCAACCATTCCGAGGAGGTGGAGGCCATGAAGGTCTATGGCTCCAACGCCATAAGAAACGTGGCGTTTGTCGGGCACGGGGCCAGCGGGAAAACATCCCTGGTTGATGCCCTGGCCTTCGTAAGCGGCGCCAGCCGACGCCACGGTTCCATCAAAGACGGTACCACGCTCACCGATTACTCTCCCGACGAAATCGAACGCAAGCACTCCATCAATCTGGGTCTCGGCCACGCCGAGTGGCTGGACACCAAGATCAATCTCATCGACACCCCGGGTTACCTCGACTATTTCGGCGAGGTCGTCAGCGGCCTGAACGCGGCCGATGCCGCCGTCGTCGTCCTGAGCGGAACGGGTGGGGTGGAGGTGGGCACCGAAAAAGTCTGGGAAGTCTGCGATCAGCTGCACCTGCCCCGAGTCCTGTTCGTCTCGTTGATGGACAAGGAGCACGCCGACTTCGAGCGGGTCTTCAACGATGTGAAGGCCCATCTGACGCCTAAGGTCGTTCCGGTCGAAATCCCGATCGGCGACGGGCACGATTTCCACGGGATCATCAACCTCTTCTCCGGCCACTGCCACTTCTACAAGAAGGGCACCAAGACCGGGGAGTACGAGGTGGTGCCGATCCCCGACGAGTATCAGGCTCTGTTCCGGCAGTATACCGAGCAGCTGACCGAGGCCGTCGCCTCTACCGACGACGAGCTGATCGAGCGCTACCTGGGCGGCGAGGAGATTCCCCGGGAGCAGTTCATCAGGGCGGTAAAGAACGCAGTCATTGACGGGGCCGTGGTACCACTCTTCTGCGGCAGCGGGGAGCTGACCTATGGCACCCGGACGCTGCTCAAGAAGATGGTGGAGCTATTCCCCTCGCCCGCCGAGGTGAAGCCGCCGGTGGAAGCCCCGCTGGTGGGACGGGTGTTCAAGACCCTGTCCGAGTCCCACGTGGGCGACGTGACCCTGTTCCGGCTCTATACCGGCGAGATTCGCAATGGCGGTGAGGTCTTCAACGCCGAGCACGAGACGGTGGAGAAGCTCAACCACCTGTCGGTGCAACAGGGGAAGGAGCGGATGGAGGTGGAGCGGCTCTCCGCCGGCGACATCGGCTCGGTGGCCAAGCTCAAGGACACCCACACCGGCGACACGTTCTGCTGGCGGGAGGCGCCGGTCAGGCTGCCGCCTATTCCGTTCCCCGAGTCGGTCGCCACGTCGGCGGTGCTGGTGAAACAGCGCGGGGAGGAGGACAAGCTCGCGGCCGGCCTGCACAAGCTGCACGAGGAAGATCCAACCTTCCACTTCGAGTACAGCTCGGAGCTGGGACAGACCCTGATCCACGGCATGGGCGAGCGGCACTTCGACACCATACTCCACCGGCTGGAGCGGAAGTTCGGGGTCCACGCCGAGCTGGTGCGGCCCCGGGTGGCCTACCGCGAGACTATTAAAGGAAGGGCGGAGGGCCAGGGGAAACACAAGAAACAGTCGGGCGGCCGCGGCCAGTACGGCGACTGCTGGATCCGGGTTGCCCCGCTACCCCGGGGAGCCGGATATGAGTTCGTGGACAAGATTGTGGGCGGGGTGATTCCTAACAAATACATCCCGGCGGTGGACCGCGGAGTTCAGGAGGCGGCGGTGCGCGGCGTCGTGGCCGGCTATCCGTTGGTTGACTTCAAGGTGGAGTGCTACGACGGCTCTTATCACGACGTCGATTCCAACGAGATGTCGTTCAAGATGGCGGGCATCATGGCCTTCCGGAACGTGACTCCCAAGGCCCGTCCGGTACTGCTGGAGCCGTTGTCGGACGTGGAGGTCTGGACGCCGGACGATGCCCTGGGCGACGTGATGGGTGATCTCAGCTCGCGCCGGGGACAGATCCTCGGCACCGAGAACGACGGCCGGCTCACCAAGGTGCGGGCCATCGTACCCGAAGCCGAGCTGTACAAGTACTCCACCACATTGCACTCGATCACCCACGGCCGGGGCACTCACCGGCAGAAGTTCCGCGGCTACGCTGAAGCGCCACCGGAGGTGTCGGCAAGGGTGGCAGCGGAGAATCAGAAGGAGCGGGAGCTGGTTACAGCGTAGGAAGGGTGGGAGGAGGGGAAGCGGGGGACGCGTACTGAACTGCGCCCCACTGCTTCCCCGCATTCCCTTTTCCCCGCATCCCCTCTGACCCATGCTCGCTGACCTCGTAGTCCTCCTTCACTTCACTTTCGTCATCTTCGTTGTTTTCGGCGGGCTGCTCGCGCTGCGGTGGCCGAAAGTCGCGTACGTGCATCTGCCGGTGGCGGTGTACGGTGCGCTGATCGAACTGGTCGGCTGGATCTGTCCGCTGACGCCACTGGAGAAACGGTTGCGCGCGAGCGCTGGCCTGGAGGGTTACGAGGGGGGATTCGTGGAACACTACATTCTGCCGGTATTGTATCCGGCGGGACTCACGCGCGGGGTGCAGCTGATCCTGGGTGCTGTGGTGATCGCTGTGAACATTCTCATCTATGGATTGATTGCTAGGCGCTACCGGCGACGCCACGATCCCGTGCAACTGGTCTGAGTGCACCGCGCTGCAGCACTCGCTCTCCCGCAAATCGCAGGAAAAATCGATCGCTGCGGGTCGAACAATCCCATCGCTAGACTTTGCACGTCGTCGGGAATGGCGACAGCCGCGTCGTCCCGACCCCTACCAAGATCCGACCACTCCACCAACTCCGAATCGCGCAGGTTTTAGCCGTCAATTTGTGTGACACGGCACCCGGTGAGGGGCATGCTCCTTGCCTGCTAACCACGTGCCTGACTTGGTGTTCCGCGTACCGAACAGATCCATGCCTGTCAAGTCCGCCATGTATCGGGGACCAGGGGCGCGGCTGTTCGGCGGCCGTTTTCGGCCGCGGTAACGTCGCACACTCTCACCCTTATCCGGAGTGGCTTCATGCGTCGGCTTCGCAAGTTCTCCGTACTCGGTTTGGCGTTGCTGCTCTCGGTTGGGGTGAGCTGTACTTCGACTGACACTACAGCCCCGGTCACCTCGGCTCCCGAGCAGGGCTCGCCGCAGTTCGGGTTGGTCGGTGACCTCACTGATGGGCTCACCGGCGCGGTGGACGGACTGACCAACACCGTGGTAGGCACGCTCGGCTCCGTCAGCGATCTGCTGCTCTGCTCGCCTCAGCCGTACGACAAAGAGACGGAGACCATCGGCCCAGAGGGCGGCTTCATCAGGGTTGGCACCCACACCCTGTTCATCCCCAGCGGCGCCCTGTCGTCACCGGTCAGGATCACGGCGGAGCAGATCCCTGGAAACAGCAACTCGATCCGGTTCAGCCCCGAGGGGCTTCGGTTCGAGAAGCCGGCCGTCTTGACAATGACCTATGGCAACTGCGCGCTGGTGCTGTTGCAGAAGAAGATCGTGTACACGGACGAGAAGCTTCAGGTGCTGGAAGTCCTGAAGACGCTGGACCTGTTCCAGCGGAAGCAGGCTACGGCCGGCATCGATCACTTCTCCCGCTACGCGGTCGCCTACTGAGTTTGAATGAGAAATCCCGACCCGGGCCATGATGATTCAGCGATGATGGCTCGGGTTGTACCCCTGGGCAGGTAACCCACTCGAGGACGCTTCCATGAGACTGCATCGGATATGGCCACAGCTCAGCATTCTGGTGGCGCTTATCGTCGGGGTAAGCTGTACTGCCGGTGACCTCGGGCCTACCGAGGCTGCCGTCCCCGCCAGCGAGTCCATCGGACTGCGCGCGCCTCCGGGCTCGATCGACACCATCACCATCGCCAACCTGCTGCTCTGTTCTGAGCAGCGTTATGCCAAGACCACGACGCAGGTGGGGCCCAAGGGCGCCAGGATCAGGGTCGGCAGCCATTCCCTGACTATTCCTGCCGGGGCCCTGTCGCAGAACGTCACGATTGTCGCTGAGCAGCTCACCGGCTCGGCGAACTCGGTGCGCTTCAGCCCCGAGGGGTTGACCTTCGCGGTGCCGGCTGAGCTGGTGATGAGCTACGAGAATTGCCAGAGCGTAGTGCAACCCAAGAAGGTGGTCTACACCGACGAGCAACTCAAAGTACTGGAGCTGCTGAACTCAGACGACAAGGCTCGGACGCAAAGTGTCACGAGCTCCATTGAGCACTTCTCCCGCTACGCGGTGGCGTACTGATTCGCTGGAGCTCTACCCGAGGTGAGGTGGTCACCGGGTGAGCCCGGTGACCACATGGCGGTCCCTCTGCGGAGACATTGAATGCCTCGTTCGTCCCGTGTCTTAGGTTCGCTGTTGGTGCTCTTGCTGGTGGTGAGTTGCACGGCCGGCGAGAGCGCACCGACCGAGCCGCCTCTGGTAGTGAGCCAGAGGGGCGAGCGTCCGGGTATCTCCCCTGTTATTCCCGTGCTTCTGCTCTGTGAGCCTCAGCAGTACGTCTCAGCCTCGAAAAGGATCGGGCCCGAAGGTGGGTCACTGAGATTCGGCCGACACAGGCTGGAGATCCCACGCGGTGCCCTTTCCTCCAGAGTCACTATCACGGTGGAACAGGTCACCGGCCCCGTGAACTCCGTAAGGCTTAGCCCGGAGGGCCTGCAATTCGCCAGGCCGGCGCGCCTGACCCTCGAGTATCGCAACTGTGCTGCGACCCGATTGCGCAAGCGGGTGGCCTACACCGACGAGCTCCTTCGCATTCTGGAAATGCCGTCGTCCGAGGACTACCCGAAGT
>DASRIN010000652.1:0-3189 GCA_035649975.1 Gemmatimonadales bacterium | reverse complement strand
CGCAGGACATGATGATGGTGAAGCGCTACCTGTTCCGCTTCCCCAAGGAGCGGCGCACCACCCTGATCGGCCCCAACTGCGCCGGCATCATCAGCGCCGGCAAGGCGATGCTCGGCATCATGCCGGGCCACATCTACTCTCGGGGCACGGTGGGCCTGGTGACCCGCTCCGGCACCCTGGGCTATGAGGCAGCGTCCCAGATGAACGCGGTCGGCATCGGGCAGACCACCAGCGTCGGCATCGGAGGCGATCCGATCAACGGCAGCTCGTTCGTGGACATGCTAAAGCTGTTCGAGGAAGATCCGGAGACGGAAGCGGTCATGATGATCGGCGAGATCGGGGGACCCCAGGAGTCCGAGGCGGCGCTCTTCGTGAAGGAGAGCATGACTAAGCCGGTCATCGGGTACGTGGCCGGTTTGACGGCGCCTAAAGGACGGCGCATGGGGCATGCAGGCGCAATCATCTCCGCCTTCGGCGATACCGCGGCCGAGAAGGCCGAGATCATGCGCTCCGCCGGCCTGACCGTGGCTCCCAGTCCGGCGGAGCTGGGCTCTACCGTCGCCGCCGCGCTGTCCAAGCGATCCTCGCGCAAGACCGTCAGCGTGAAGTGAGCAATCGGCCGACCGTTGTGGTCACCCGGCGGCTCCCGTCCGAGGTGGAAGAGGAGCTGACCCGTGACTTCGATGCCCGCCTCAACCGGGACGACCGGCCACTTGGGGCCGCGGGTCTGCAGGACGCGCTGCGGACCGCCGACGCCCTGCTGTGCACCGTCACCGACCGGCTCACGGCGGAGGTGCTGAGCGCCGAGCCGCTCCGGGCCCGGATGCTGGCCAACTTCGGGGTCGGCTTCAACCACATCGATGTCGATGCGGCCAAGTCGCGGGGACTCTCGGTCTCCAACACCCCGGACGTGCTGACCGAAGCGACGGCCGATATCGCGATCACCTTGTTGCTGATGGTCAGCCGCCGGACCGGCGAAGGCGAGCGCCACGTCCGCTGCCGAGCGTGGACCGGCTGGCGGCCGACTCATATGCTCGGCACCCAGGTAAGCGGGAAGACCCTCGGCCTGGTGGGGATGGGCCGAATTGCCCGGGCCGTGGCCCGCCGGGCGCACCACGGGTTCGGCATGCGGGTGATCTATCACGATCCCTACCCGCCTTCGCCGGCGGACGCCGCGGCGCTTGGTGCCGAACCGCGGGAAACCCTGGATCAGGTGCTCGAGGAAGCTGACTTCGTCTCGCTCCACTGCCCGGCGACGCCGGAGACCCGTCATTTGATGAACCGGGAGCGGCTGGCGCGCATGCGGCGCAGCGCTTTCCTGATCAACACTGCGCGAGGCGACGTGGTGGACGAGGCGGCTCTGGTGGAGGCGCTCTCGGACGGGACCATCGCCGGGGCAGGGCTCGACGTCTATGAGCGTGAGCCCCAGATCGCCCCCGAGCTGCTCACGATGGAGAACGTGGTACTCTTGCCCCACCTCGGAAGTGCAACTCAGGAGACCCGTGTTGCCATGGGCCAGCGCGCTGTCGAGAACCTGCGGCTCTTCTTCAGCGGGGCGCCACTCCGCGACCGCGTCGTGTGACGCACACACTGCTCGATCCGTTCTCACCGGCGTCACTCCCCGAGTCCGCTGATCCCGCCGCGGCGAGTGCTGCCGCCTATGCCAACGAAGTCGTCGAGCTGCTCTCCGGGCTCCTGCTGGCGCTGGTTCGCGAGCGTCAACCGGAACTAGAGTCGGCGCTGCGGGGTGAACGGCCTCCATCCGAGCTCAGTCCGGAGCTGCTCGCCCGGACGCTGCAGGTTCAGGGACTCTGGTTTCAGCTGCTCAGTATCGCAGAACAGAATGCGGCCATGCGCCGCCGCCGGCAGATCGAGGCCGAGCGGGGCCAGGATCAGCTGCGCGGAACCTTTGCCCAGGTCCTAGGCGGCGCCGCCGCCTCCAAGATTCCGCCGGGCGAGATCCGGGAGCTGCTCGAGGTTCTGCGCGTGCGCCCAGTAATCACTGCGCATCCCACCGAGGCGAAGCGGGTGACCGTGCTGGAGAAGCATCGCAAGATCTACCGGCGTCTAGTTGATCTCGAGTCCCCGCGCTGGACCCCGCGCGAGCGGCAGGCGCTCATCCTCAGATTGCAGAACGAGATCGAGCTGCTGTGGAATACCGGGGAGCTCCGGCTGGCCAAGCCGACCGTGCCGCAGGAGGTCTTTTGGGGTCTCCACTTCTTCAACGAGACCCTGTTCGAGGCGGTGCCCGATCTGCTGGAGAAGCTGGAGCGGGCCCTTGCCCAGGCCTATCCGGGCGAGCGATTCGAGGTCCCTCCGTTCTTTCAACTCGGCTCCTGGATCGGCGGGGACCGGGACGGAAATCCGTTCGTCACCAACGATGTCACTCGCGGCACGCTGCTCGAAAACCGCCTCGCCGCGCTGCGCCGGTATCGCCGAATGCTGGCGGAGCTGGTCCGGTCCCTGAGTGTTACGGAGCGAGCCATGCCTGTCACCGAGGGCTTTCGGGTGGCGCTCGAGCGCGAGCTCGCCGCCAGCGGAGTAGGTGACGAGATCACGTCCCGCAATCCCGGTGAGGTGTTTCGCCAGTATCTCGCCTGCATAATCCGGCGGATCGAAGTGATGACGGCCGCGGCCGAGCGGGGCGCCATCGACCGCGATCCCGCCGGATACCTCTCGGCCGATGCGCTGATTGCCGATCTGCGGCTGATCGAGGACACGCTCGGCTCGGCGGGCAGCGTGTCCCTGGCCACCACTCTGGTCCGCCCCGTCCGACGGGAAGTCGAGTCGTTTCGCTTCAGCACAGTGCGACTGGATGTGCGGGAGAATACGACGAAGCTCAATGCAGCACTCGAGGACCTGTGGGGGGTGGACGGGCGGAGAGGCGGAGAGGCGGAGAGTGGTGAGAACGGACCCCCGGAGCAGGGATCTGAGGCTTGGCGGAAGTGGTTGGCGGGGGAACTGGGGCGGCCGCTGACTCCCAATGCCGAGCCGCCGTCGCTGCCGGCGGAGTCCGCCGAGACGCTGGGGATGTTCCGACTGGTGCGGGAGCTGCGCGAGGAGATCGACCGCGAAGCGTTCGGCGCCTTTGTGCTCAGTATGACCCGGAGCGTCAGCGATGTGCTGGGGGCCTATCTCCTGGCCAAGCACGCCGGCCTCTTTGGCGACACCACCGCGGTCGAGAGCTGT
>DASRIN010000651.1:0-3722 GCA_035649975.1 Gemmatimonadales bacterium | reverse complement strand
TGAAACGGGCACCGGCGTGGTGCGGGGGCTCCCGGTCGGCAGACTGTCGCCCACCTGCCCGTAGATGTTGTTGCCCCAGCAGTAGGCGGCGCCCTCGGTGGTGACGGCGCAGGAGTGGAAAGCGCCGACGGCAATGGACTCGAAGGCGAGACTCGCCACCGAGACCGTGGCGCTGCCGGAGTGGGATTCAACGGTGGCGGTAATGGTCACCGGTCCTCCGGCCACCGCAGTCACCAGCCCCGCGCCGGAGACGGTGGCCACCTCCGGCGCGCCGCTGGACCAGGACACGGCCTGGGTGGTGAGCGTGATCGGGTTGCCGGCGGAATCCTGCAGCATGGGAGTGAGCTGCACACTCTCGCCCACGGACAGCGTGGCGTTGCGCGGGCCCACGGTTACCGACGCGACCGTTGGCGGTGCCGGTACGGTAGGCGCGTCGTCGCCGCAGCCAGCCAGCCAGGCCAGTGCCAGCAGCAGCCCGATGGGAGGGGAGGTTCTCTGGTGGGGGGCACTCCAGCGGGTGATCGTTCTCACAGCATGCCTATAGTATCCATTATAAGCTTACCCTTGAGGGCACCGAGCGCTCCTCACCGGTGCCAGATTGATAGATTGTTGTCCCAGCCCAGCGGGGTCCGAGTATTCGGACCCCGCTGCGGTTGCACTCCCTACTCCGGCGTCTGGACTCAATCAGTGATACGAGAGCGCACCTGATTCCTAGGGCCCCGGGAAACGCCGCCCTGAAACTCGAAGTGCTCGTCAGGTAAGACACGATTGCTCAGCATGAAGCCAGGGGAGGGCTGCACCGCATGCTGAGCCAGGAGTCGCGACATGAGGTCGGTAGCGGTCTCCCAGACGCCAGGGTCAAGCCCCGGATACATATGGGCGTATTCGGGGCGGAGCCGGACCAAGCGTATTCTGCTGTTAATCCGGTGCACTCTTCCCTTTCCTGGAGCTCGGGGCGGCTTAACTGCCTCCGCACGTAAGGTCGATCGGGCCCAGGTCCGGTCCTCTGGCGTAGCCCCGGGCCCAGTGAGCCTTGCGATCGCCCTTCTTCGCCTCTCGAGTACGTACTCCGGGTGTGTTTCGCAGGGTGTACTCTTTCCCGTCATCTAACTTGATACCCGCGAGAGTCACCTTGGGGTCGTACTCCATTCCCTCTGCATCGGTGGATACCGCTGTTTCAGCCAAAGTATAATCGGTCGCCCCGGGCTGGCGTTCGACCAGTATCCGAACCCACAGCCAGCGGTTCCCCACGGATGTGGTGTACTTCCGAGACTTGTCGCAGATAAGAGTGTCACCCGAGGTTCGGGGACTCTTAGTACCCGACCTGGGTCCTGGGGCAACTCCCTCATCCGTCGGGCTCACCGCAAAATCGGGAGTGGGATCGGCTTGGGTTCGGGCACTGCAGGCTGCAGTCACAGTGAGCAGAAAACTGGATATGAGAAAAGAGCTAGGCTGCATGGTTCTCGGCATATTATCCTCGGGTTTTGCCACCTGCTCGACAGGAAAACTGGACTGGCTACACTGAGATCACTGGATTCCCAGGGCAGTGACCAAGGTCACTCTCAGCGTCCGCGGATGGGAAACTGCAGGTTGACCCCCGAGAAGAGCTGGAACTCTGGTTGCCCTAGGCCTTCATGGGCGAGGGTGAACTGTGGCTCCGCGAACAGGTTGATGGTAGTGCCGCCGGGTTTGACGAAGACCTTGCCGGCGCCGGCGCCGAGCGGGATCAGGTGGTTGCCCCGCTCCAGATCGAAGTTGAGGGTGGCCGTCGAGCGAAGATACCAGCCGCTCGGAAGGTTGTAGATAAAAAATGGTTGCGCCGAGAAGTTATTCTGGCCCGGGCGGTCGTCGCCGCCGGCGAAGTCGGTCTGCCAGGTCAGGAGCCCGCCAAGCAGGCCCCAGTGCTGGGGCGCGATCGCGATGCCGGCGGCGCCGATCTGCCACTTGCCCGTCCCAGTCTGGTCGGCCGTCGCGGTCGGAATGGTGAGCTGAGGGCCGAGGCCGAAACGTTCTCCTCATTGCCGCTCCCACGATTCCACAAGCTCACGTTCGAGAAAGCGGCGCCGGGTTATCGGGGTGCCTTCACTTGCCGGCGTCATGGCGGCCCTGGTCGGCGTGCTGGGGATTCTCGCGTTTGTGGGCGTGTGGCTCAGACAGTAGGCCGGTCGTCGCAATCCCCTGGAAACGAGAAGCCCCGCCAGTCGGACACACTGACGGGGCTTTCACTTGGGCTACGTCGGTTTGCGCCCTGGTTCGCGGGCCCGGCCATCAAAGGCCGCGAGGGCCTTCTCCTGCCGCTCGAGCACCGATCGTTGCTGCTGCGCCAGATCCTTCAGCTCGCTCAGCGCCTGCCGAGCCTGGTCCAGCACCTGTCGAGTCTCGTCTGCCGTTCGGCGCAGCTGGTCGGAGACTTCCCGCGCCTGCTCGGCCAACTCCCGGCTGGCTTCCCGAGCATCCCGCATGTGCTCCGAGGTATCGCGGGAGACCTCCTGATCGTCCCGGAACCCTTCATGGCGCCCCCGGATCGTCTCGGTAATCTCCCGACCCTCTTCGCTTTGACGCCGGTGCAATTCGGCCTGCTCGCGCCGCCGCTCGGCGGCTTCACGGGCAGCCTCGCTCCGGTCTGGTGAACGTCCTTCGGACATAGGTGAAAGTTATTTTGCGATGGGGAGGGGCGAAAGAGGGCGCGGGACCTCACCCTCTTCCTAGGTTTCGGGCGCTGGTTCGCTCCACGGCTTGAAAGAGGTCCCAGGCTTGCTGGGCAACACCATCGTACATCTTGTCGAGTTGGTCGGCTCTGATCTTCTGCCTCTCGGGATAGGCGGTGTAGATGATAGCTGCCATTACCGCCATGATATCTCTCTCGTGCATGCCTCCTCCGGGCTCTTGTTAGGCGATCCGCTAGGCTAGCCCGACAGGCTTGCTGCCGCTAGACCCCCGCTCGAGCCGGTGCTCGAGATCCCAAGATCGACCCCACCTTCGCGCCGCTCCGGGGCAACCTGCGCTTCGAGCGGCTATTGGCGAGTAAGTAAGAGTCCACCGCGTGCAGGAGTCACCTCCCGGTGACGCTCCGGTGTCAGTCGGGTGACGCCCCTCGCACAGAATGATCCAAACCCAGGTAGAACTCCCGCGCTAGGCTGCAAGAAGGAGGTTCAGATGCTGACCGGACAACCACGCCGGCGGCCCATCGGGGCCGCATTCCTACCTTGTGCACTCACACTCGGGATGGCGGCCTGCGATGATCACAAGCCTACGCCCACCGCTCCTTCCGATCCCGGGCTCCCCACCTTCGACCACACTGCGAGCCACCTGGTGGTGAATAGCGTGGCCGATCCCGGTACCGGAGGGTGCACCCCGGAGGAGTGCACCCTCCGCGAGGCCATCACGGCGGCCAACCAGGATCCCGATCCTTCGGAGATCAGCTTCGCCCGGAAATTCACGGCTGCCATCAGGCTCGACGCCGCCAGCGGTCAGTTGGCTATCACCGAGGACCTCTCGATCACCGGTCCCAAGGGAGGGATCGTCATTCAGCGCACCAGTGGTAGTCCGGAGTTCCGCATCTTCGATATCTCCAAGGACCTGGGAACGGCTACGGTACGATTCACCCAGCTCACCATCCGAGGTGGCCAGAGTCTTACCCGCGGCGGCGGCATCCGCAACGTGGAGACTCTCACCCTTGCCAACAGTGTCGTCTCGGACAACGCCGCTGCGACGTCAGGCGG
>DASRIN010000650.1:0-3122 GCA_035649975.1 Gemmatimonadales bacterium | reverse complement strand
ATCTCTCCTTGTCGCAAATCCAGCTGACCAGCGCAAGCGCCGAGGGACTGGTCACTGGAGCGTATGACTATCTCAATACCAGCACGGGCAGGCCCGAGCACCAGCCGGTGTCATTTCGGGTGAGCTTCAGGTCAGAGGGCGGGAAATGGAGGATGGCGGAAGTTAGATAGCTAAAAGTTGTACTCCAGCCCGGCAGTCCAGATCACATCAGGCCGCAGCCCTCCGCCATTCAGCGACCACTGGCTATTCCCGATCACCGTCAAGCCCGGAGCTGCACCGAGCTTTACCCCAACCGAGCCGTCCACGATATCGTCCCGAATGTCAGGGATGACAGTGGGAACCACAGTACGCTGGTAAGGCGACTCGATCTGAACCGGACCCGGAATCTGAAGCGGGCTGTCTCCGACCTGGAGCTGCGAGATTAAGTCTATGGCGAGCGTAGCCCAGGGGGCCAGCAGGTGGTCGAAGCCCCCGGTCATGAGCACGGCGTCGTTCTCGAAGTCGCCGCCCCGGTAGAGATACCCCACGTTAGCATGGGGCGAGAAGGGACCGAACTGGGCCGACAGGATGGCCAGGCCTCGAGCGGCAAAGGCACCCGACCCCAGCATGTTGTCCTCGCTGCCGGTAGGAAAGCGAACGTCCCCCAGAATGCCAACGGAGAGCGGCGTTCCGTGCCGGAGGTTCACCTTGACCCGGGCATCGACGTCGCCGAGCCCGGTGCTGGAACCGTCGACCGAGCGGGAGGCCGAGAGGACAGGATCCTCCGGCGTGCCTCCAAAGAAATGAACCGCGGGTGGTGGCCCAAATGGGTTGATCTGTGCCGTGCTGCTACCCTCGAGCGAGACGTTGACCAGCGGGACCGCGACCCCGACGTCCATCCAATCGGTGATCCCGTAGGTGACAAGAAAGCCCGTGACGGTAAGCCGAACGTCGAGCGAGAGATTGAGATCGATGGTCTCGTTTTCCAGCTGGGGCACGCCCATGAGCGAGCAGTCACCTGCCGCGGCCTCATCGCACCCTGGAAAATCCGAGTTTGCGTGGGTGAAGGTGAACTGCACGTTGTCGAGGTCCACGCCGCGGAGGGTCTTGAAGTGCACTCCAGTGCGGGCAATACCGGCAAGCACTCGGCCTCGGCCCAGGGTCTGGGCCCGCTCGGCGAAGATGGGGCCGGCGGAGGACGAGGTTCGAATCGGAACTCCACCCTCGAAGCGGAATGTCGAGCCGCCGCTGGTGGCGCTCACCGGCACGTTGGCGACGTTGCTGCCGATCGAGTTGGTCAGGAAGGAGATGACGGTGCCGTTGCTGGCGACCGCGGCTGGGACGAAGTGGTTGCCGTGAATTCGGATCGAGTCCGGGTTGTTGGGATCGCTGGTACCGCCGAGGGTAAGCGGGTCCTCGCCCGTACCGAAGATGAAGAGATCGGACAGCCGGTCTCTCAGGTGCTGGGCCTGAAGCGGCTGGCCCAGCAGCAGAAGCATCGCCGTCACCTTGAGGCAGCGCATCCAAACTCCAATGAAGGGCAACGGGCATCAACCTACTTCACAATTTTCCCGCCAGCCAGCAAGGTGGATAGGTCAAACGGGCGCTCGGCGTACCTTCGCTTCCAGCCCGGTTCCACCCGATCGAGCAGCAGGGCAATGGCGGCCCCAATGGGGTAGAAGCTCACTCTCCGATCCTGCATCGGGTCCATCCCCTCTAACTCCCGCACTAGGAGCCACCGGGCCGATTGCGCAGCCGCACGGTATGGCTGGGAATCCTGATTTCCCTGGCTCCCGGCCAGATCCGCAGCGCGGTACTCGATGTAGCGAGCGACACCCTCCTGCCAGAGCTGGAACTCGAAGTATCTGTAGTCGGCGTCGGAGAGCTGGGCGCGGACCGCATCACGGGCATGCACCACCTGCTGGATCTTCTGAGGGTGCAACGCCGAGTCGGCCAGCGCGTTCTGCAGGGTGGAGGCCAGCCGGCGAAGCGCTCGCGCCACCGGGGCCGAGTCATACGGAAAGGGGTAGTTCAGCATCCACATGCCGGTGGTGTCGCCGCCTGAGAGATTCAGCCGGGCTACGCCGGCATAGTAGTCCCGCCGGGTGTACTGCCACTGGTGAAAGTGCTCGTGGACCAGGGTGAGCACCCAGTCAATAGACGACTTCCCGGTCCGCTCCGCGGTTCCGGTGACGATGGTCGGCACTCCGTCGATCGGAAAGGTGGCGAGGAGTGTAGCAGCAAACCGTCGAGGGCGGCTCGAGACCTGGAGAGCATCCCCCTCGCCAGGGCGGACCAGGAATTCGGCCGACTCGGTGACCAGCAGGACCGGCATCGGTGTGCTGGCGAGCCCGGGCCAGATTCGCTCGCCTACGTCCTGCACCAGCCGGAATGCCTCGGTGAGTCGAGTGCTGTCAGGGGCAGACAGGCCCGCTGGAACGCCAGGCCCTTGGGCCGCAGCGCGGCTGGCAACGATGGCCAGGGCCAATGTGACGATCGGGCGACAAATGCGTGTGATCAGTAAACACCTCGACGGCGGGCGCTTCGGACAGCATGTTTGCTACCGCAGAACCACAATATTACCGATGGAGGGGTCATGAACAGGAGATTCCTGCTTGCCTGGCTCGTGGTGTTCATCGGCTGGATGCTCGGCAGCTTCATCGTGCACGGGGTGCTGCTGCACGACGAGTATGCCCGGCTTCCTCATCTGTTCCGCCAGGAGGCCGAAGCGCAGGGGTACTTCCCGCTGATGCTGCTGGCCCACGCGATCATGGCGGGGGCGTTCGTCTGGATCTACCAGCGAGGAGTGGAGAACCGGCCCTGGGTGCAGCAAGGCGCCCGCTTCGGGCTGGCGGTCGCGCTGCTTGGCGTGGTGCCGACGTACCTGATTTACTTCGTAGTCCAGCCACTCCCGGGCTCCTTGGTCGTCAAGCAGATTCTGTTCGATGGGATGCTGGTCGTGTTATTGGGCATCCTCGTAGCGTCGCTCCACCGGCCCAGAACGGCTTAAAATTCACCACAGAGGCACAGAGGACACGTCATGTCAGCCAGGATCGAAATACCGTTCCCACCCAGGCCGCCCGAACCGCGAGGGCCACACATCTCGCCACCGTGGGTACCGATCGAACCCCGCTGGGAGTATA
>DASRIN010000649.1:0-7441 GCA_035649975.1 Gemmatimonadales bacterium | reverse complement strand
GTGCCGCGGGGCGGCAGGACCTCGATGGAGCGGCTCTCGTTGTAGGAGCGCCGGATGTAGCCTTTGCGCTCGAGATTGGTGAGGTGCTCGTGAACCGTGGCCAGGGACTGGAAGCCAAAGTGCTCGGCGATTTCCTCGAAGCTGGGTGCGTAGCCCTGCCCGTTGATATGGGTTTGCAGGTAGCTGAGAATTTCGCTCTGGCGCTTGGTCAGCGGCATCCGGAGTTCTCCTCGTTGGCGTTCCAGGTTACCGAATAGAGCCCGAATGAAGGTACCCGAACACCGGCCGAAGGGCAAGATGCCCGTCCGTCTCGAGCAGATACTGAGCTCCACCCGCGGTACTCTCCCCGGCCTGAGGGCCCGGCGAGCCGCGCTCGAGCGGTCCGTGCAGGCGGCCCCACCAGCCCGGCCGGAATTTGGCGCTGCGCTGCGCGGATCAACCGTCGCCGTCATAGCCGAGGTAAAGCGGCGCTCGCCCTCCGCTGGCGCCATTTGCGAGGATTTGAACCCGGGCGAGCGGGCGGCACTCTATGCCGCCAACGGAGCGGCAGCGGTGTCCGTGTTGACCGACGGACCCTTTTTCGGAGGTTCGATCCAGGATCTTGCTCGAGCGGCCGAGCACTGCTCCCGACCCTTGCTCCGCAAGGATTTCATCCTGGACGAGGTTCAGATCCTGGAGGCTCGGGCCGCGGGGGCCTCAGCCGTGCTGCTCATTGTGCGAGCACTCGGCCCGGGGCGCCTCCAGTCGCTATTGCGGTTTGCCGGCGAAATTGGGTTGGACGCGCTGGTCGAGGTCCACACCAGGACAGAGCTTGATACGGCCTTGGAAGCCGGGTCCGAGATCGTCGGTGTCAACAGCCGGGATCTCGATACCTTCGTCATCGACGTGGAAAGTGCCTGGAGGCTGCTGACCGAAGTCCCGGCCGATCGAATTGCGGTTGCCGAGAGCGGCATCCGGGAACCGCTGGACGTTAGCCGCGCTGCCGCGGCCGGTGCCGATGCGGTCCTGGTCGGAACCGCCCTCTCGACGGCAGCGCAGCCTGAGCGACTCCTGCGGGAACTGTGTGGGATGGCCCGTCATGGCCGCTAAGGTCAAGGTGTGCGGACTCATGCGGGCCCAGGACGCGAGCCGGGCCGCCCAAGCCGGCGCGTCCTATCTGGGCGTCGTTCTTGCTGAAGGGCCGAGGGCCGTAACCTGGCAGCAAGCCCGCGAGGTAGTCGCCGCAGGATCTGGAGTTCCCGTCCTGGGGGTATTCGGGGACCAGACGCTCGAGGCAATCCTCCAGATCCGTGACACGGCAGGGCTTAGCGGCGCGCAGCTCCACGGCTCCAGCACTCGCCGTGACGCTGAGCGGCTCCGAGCCGAAGGCTTGATTGTCTGGCGGGTCGTGCGAATCGCGGCGCCGGTGGATCTGGACCGGCTGGTGGATGCCATCCCGGCGTCCGATGCGGTGCTGGTCGAGCCTCGGATCCCCGGATTCCTTGGGGGAGCCGGCATCCCGCTGGATCTCGCCGTCGCCCGGGAAGCTCGGGGGCGTCTGGGGGATCATCCCATGGTGCTCGCCGGTGGGCTCACCCCTGAGACCGTAGCACGCGCTCTGGCCCTGGTTCGTCCGGACATCGTGGATGTCAGCTCCGGCGTGGAGCACGGGCCCGGCATGAAAGATCACAGCAAGATTTTGCGATTCGTGGAGGCCGTTGTTGCCCATAGCCCAATCACCTGAGCAGGCGGTGACCGGCCGCTTTGGTCCCTACGGGGGACGCTACGTTCCGGAGACGCTCGTCGCTGCGCTCGACGAGTTGGCCGCAGTGTACGATGCCGCGCGAGCCGATCCGGCCTTCTGGTCCGAGCTGCAGAACCTTCTCACCGAATTCGTTGGCCGACCTTCCGCCCTCACTGAAGCTCCTCGGCTGGGGCAGAGCGTCGGGACCCGCGTGGTCCTCAAGCGGGAAGACCTGAATCACACCGGCGCTCACAAGATCAACAATACGGTGGGCCAGGCGCTGCTCGCGCTGCGCATGGGCAAGCGCCGGATCATTGCGGAGACCGGGGCCGGGCAGCATGGCGTGGCCACCGCAACCGTGTGCGCCCGGTTCAATCTGGAGTGCATCGTCTACATGGGAGCTGAGGACGTCGAGCGCCAACGCCTGAACGTGTACCGGATGCAGCTCCTCGGGGCCACCGTGATTCCGGTAGAATCGGGTACTCGGACGCTGAAGGATGCCACCAACGAAGCCCTGCGCGACTGGGTGACCAACGTCCCGACGACCCACTACATCATCGGGTCGGTGGTCGGCCCGGATCCGTATCCCCGAATGGTTCGGGATTTCCAGTCGGTAATCGGCCGGGAGGCAAGAGCCCAGATGCTGGAGCGCTTCGGCGTGCTCCCCCACACCGTGGTGGCTTGCGTCGGGGGTGGGTCCAACGCCATGGGGATCTTCAGCGCCTTTCTCGATGACCCGGGAGTGCGGCTGGTCGGGGTCGAGGCGGCGGGGCAGGGCCTGGGCTCAGGCCAGCACAGCGCCACACTAACAGCGGGAACACCCGGCGTCCTTCACGGCAGTCTCAGCTACTTGCTGCAGGATGCGGACGGCCAGGTTGCGCCGGCGCACTCCATCTCGGCCGGCCTGGATTATCCCGGGGTCGGGCCGGAACACAGCTATCTGCGAGACAGCGGCCGGGTGCTCTACCAGACGGCCACTGATACGGAAGCGCTGGAGGCGTTTCAGGACCTCTCCCGGCTCGAAGGGATTATCCCCGCCTTGGAGACGGCCCACGCCCTGGCCTGGCTCCGGCGCGCGGCCGGGACGCTGCCCGCTGACGGCCTTACGCTGGTATGCCTCAGTGGCAGGGGCGATAAGGACGTCGCCCACGTAGCAGCCAGCCTCGGGATTCGGCTGTGACCGCACAGCCGCAGGTGCAGGCCCCGAGCGCCGCGGCTGGTCTGATCGCGGAGCTCATCGCCTCGATGGCCAAGGCGCTCCGCGCGTTCCAGATGTACCTGCCGAACAACCCGATTTATCAGCGCGCCATCCAGAACGTTCAGGCGGCCTGCCCGCCGATCTGGAGCTCGATAGACGAAATCGTGCTCAAGATTTCCGAAACCGAGCTCCTCTGGGAAGAACAGGTTGTGTACCGGCAGGCGAGCAAGGCGGAGAGCCTGACCTGGAGTCTGTTCAAGGACGGCATGCGGGCCCTGACCCTGAAGCGGGGGGCGGAACAAACCGAGCTTCCCATACTGCTGACGACAATCAATCAAGCGAGGTTTTTGCCACCTGATGCTGGTGACGACCTGCCGACGCTGCTGTGGGCCTATGAGTTCGAGCTGATCGAATTCCGCTTCATCGATTTCTTCGCCGGCGAGGGGGCTGGCGCCGCCCTGCCGCAGGTTTCCGGGGAGACGCCGCAGGCGGGTCAGAGTCCGGCGGCTCGGAGAGCGCAGGTGGCCCAGGAGGCCCCGCCCCGGCCGAAGAGCCTG
The DNA here is from genome assembly GCA_035649975.1 of Gemmatimonadales bacterium. Taxonomy (GTDB): domain Bacteria; phylum Gemmatimonadota; class Gemmatimonadetes; order Gemmatimonadales; family GWC2-71-9; genus CAVVWJ01. Next base: position 3,963 of record DASRIN010000649.1, on the reverse strand, counting down.
ATCGACCTCGATGATGTGGACTCTACCCTCTACTTCCTCGAAGAGACCGAAATCAGCTATCTCGCGCGCGAGCTGCAGGAGGAGTACCAGCGGGACTATCGCGGCAGCGCGCTGAATGTCCTGTTCGATCTGTTCGAGATCAACGCTGATACCGCGGTGCGGCACGAGATCCTGCGGATTCTCGAGCGGCTCTTCCCCAACCTCCTCAACGCCCGCGATTATCGCAGCGCGGCAGCGGTGCTGCGGGAGACCAAGATCCTGCGAGAGCGGACTGCCAACCTGCTCCCCGAGCAGGTCGAGCGACTCGAAGGGTTCGTCCTCAAGCTGAGCGAGCCCGCCATCGTGGGGCAGCTGCTGCAGTCGCTCGACGAAGGCAGTCATATCGATGTCGATACTCACGCCGCCGAGGTGCTGCGGGAGCTCAGGGCCACGGCGCTCGAGCCACTGGTGAGCTGGATCCCCAATCTCTCCTCGGAGCCGCTGCGCAAACTATCGGAGGAAGTCGTCGATCGGCTGGCCCACACCTATCCGATTGAAGTGCAGCGCATTCTCAAGCTTCCCGATTCTCCCGCCCTGCTGGGCCTGGTGACGCTCTGCGGCCGCCTGGGACTCAATCAGGCGGTGCCGGGCCTGGCGGATGCAGTTGCCCACCCCGATCCGGCGATCCGGCTGGCAGTCGTCCAGACTTTGGGCCAGCTCGGCACACCTGGAGCTCTGGCTGCCGTGGACAAGGCAATCGACGACTCGGACCGAGCAGTTCGGCTGGCGGCGGTGCGCGCGGTCGGCTCCCGGGGATATAAGGGAGCCCTGCGACGGGTCGAGGCCGCTGTCGTGGGGAAGGGTCTCAAGGAAGCGGACCTGACCGAAAAGATGGCCTTCTTCGAAGCCTACGCGGCGATCGCCGGCACCAATGCACTCAAGCCACTCAGCGCACTTCTGCTCCAGAGGGGTCTACTCAAGATGAAGGAACCCCCGGAGACCCGGGCCTGTGCTGCCATGGCTCTGGGCCGGCTCAAGACGGCCGAAGCGCGCGAAGTGCTGGAGCGCGCAGCCGAGGACAAGGAGCTTGTGGTTCGGAACGCAGTGAACCGAGCCCTGCGCGAGGTTCCGCGGTGACGCTGCCCACTGAGAGCGAGGCCGAGGCGCTGGGCGATGATGGCCAGCTCCGGCAGGGCGGCCGCTCGCTTCTCCTGGCGCTCTACACAGCGCTGCGGAGCCTCAAACTGTATCCCCTAGAGAACGCCACGGTTCAAAAGTCCCTGAGCGATCTCGACAGCACGACGCGGTCCCTGCTGCAAAGCGAGATCGAGCTCGAGATCCGGATCGCCGGCGATTTCATCTTCGTGAACTCCACCCGGCTCCGGCTCGAGCTCGACAACTACGCCTCCTTCAGCCATATCCTCGCCATCTTCCGGGGCTACGAGATTGGCGCGCTCCGGATCAAGACCGGAGCCGACCGCCGGGAGTGGCAGATCTTCCTCAGCATCCTGCTGAGCCAGGCCGGCCGGGGAACTCCCGAGGAGCGTCACAGGGAGCTCCTGGCCCGACTGGACGCGGCCAAGGTCCTTTATCTCGAAGTTGAGCGGGGTGTCAGCGACGGGAGCGGCAAGTCGACCTCGGCGGAAGCCAGACAAGCATCCAAGCAGGTCTATGCCCAGGGAGTTGCCGTCACCAAAGATGTGATCGCCGGAGTCCGGCTGGGTCGCGCGACCGGGCTCAAGCGGGTGAAACGCGCGGTGCAGATGATCGTCGACCAGATTCTCAACAACGAGATCTCGATGGTCGGCCTGACCACCATTCGGGAGTACGACGAGTACACGTTTACCCACTCGATGAACGTCTGCATCTTCTCGGTTGCCCTGGGCAAGAAGCTCGGCTTCTCCAAGACGCAGCTGTGCGATCTGGGTATGGCCGCGCTGCTCCATGATGTCGGCAAGGCGCGAATCCCGCCGGAGATTCTGAACAAGCCGGGCAAGCTGGAAGACCACGAATGGAAGGTCATCCAATCGCATCCCTGGTATGGCGCGCTCACTCTCTTCACCATGCGCGGGTACGAGGAGATTCCCTACCGGTCCATCCTGGTGGCGCACGAGCACCACATGAAGACGGATCTGACCGGCTATCCCAAGGTGCTGCGGCCGCGCGCGCTCGGCATCTTCTCCCGGATTGTCTCGGTGGCCGACGGCTTCGATGCGGCCACCACCCGGCGGGTGTACCAGACAGTGCCGATCGAGCCGGATCAGGTGCTCCGTGAAATGTGGGAGAATCCCAACCGAGGGTACGACCGGGTGCTAGTAAAGGCCCTGATCAACCTGATCGGGGTGTATCCGGTGGGCACCTGCGTCATTCTCGACACCTTCGAGGTCGGGGTGGTATGCGCGCCCAATCCCGACGGGGAACAGCTGAAGCGGCCCCTGGTGCGCATCGCAGTGGATGCTGATGGTGGACCGGTACCGGCGCCGGGTACAGAAGTGAGCCTCAGCGAAAAGGACGAGAGCGGCGCCTACCGCCGCTCGATCGTCAAAGTGACCAACCCTGCTCGGTATGGGATTACGGTTGGCGATTACTTTGTCTGAGTCGCCCCTCGCGCAGGTCTGGGCCGCTCTTCGCGCCGAAGGACGGCGCGCGCTCATCCCCTACTTCACCTCCGGATACCCTACCCGAGACAGCAGCGCAGCCGCCCTGCGCAGCGCCGCGCAAACGGCCGACATCATCGAGGTGGGCGTCCCCTTCAGTGATCCCCTGGCGGATGGACCCACCATCCAGCGCTCTACCTTTGAAGCCCTGCGGCAGGGGATGACGTTGGCCGGCACCCTGGAGCTCATCGCCGAGGTGCAGCTCAGCCGGCCGGTTGTGGTGTTCAGCTATCTCAATCCGATACTTCGCTACGGGGTGGAACGCTTTCTGGCTGATGCCCGGTCGCTGGGCGTCGCCGGACTGATCCTGACCGATCTGCCCGCCGGGTCGGACCCGCAGGTCGAGACGGCCGTGCAGGGGAGCGGGATCGATCTCATCCGGCTGATCGCTCCCACAACCGGGCCGGAGAGACTTGTTCAGGCCGTGGGGGGAGCCCAGGGGTTCGTTTACCTGGTCGCCCGTCTCGGGGTCACCGGTGCGAGCCCGGGCCTCGCCCAGGATCTGGCGGCGTCCATCGCCGCGGTCCGGCGGGCAACCGACCTTCCGGTAGCAGTCGGCTTCGGCATCTCCACCCCGGAGCAGGCCCGGCAGGTGGGTCAGATGGCCGACGGCGTGGTGGTGGGCAGCGCTCTGGTTGAAATTCTGGGCCGGGATGGGGTGCGCGAAGCTGCCAGGTTTCTCGGTTTGTTACGACAAGCGCTCGATGCGAAAGGGGCCGCATGAAAATCGGGGTGCAGCGCCTACTGCAGCGCTACACGACAATCCTGTCAGTCGGCGGGCTGATCACCATGCTGGCCGTGCTGGTCGCGGATACCCGGTGGATTTCGCACCCCATCTCCACGGCTATCCTGGTGGCGAGCATTCTGCTGCTGCGGGCTGTGCCGGTACGGCTCAGCAAGTACTCCTATCTGACGCAGTCGGCTGTGCCCACGCTGGTGGGGGCAGTCTGCGTTGGACCAGCGTCGGTTGTCGTCGCTCTGTGGATTGGGGTAGCCGTGGCCGACGTGTTTGGGTTGCGCAAGCCTCCCCGCGCCGGACTGATCAACGCGGGCCGTGAGGTCCTCGGCTTCGTGGCCTCTTATGGCCCCTACGCTGCCATCCTCGCCCTGGGCACCACCTCGCAGCACACCCTGGATTTCCTGCCCGGCGCGGCCATCCTCGTCGCCCTGTACTTCTTCCTGACCCGAGCTCTCTTCTACTTCAGCCTGTTGGTCCGCAACAAGCTGGAGAGCGCCGAGAAGATCCTGATTCTGCGGTGGGAGATTAGCTCCTACCTGCTCACACTGATGGCGGTTGCCCTGATCATCTGGACTCTGGCCAACATGA
>DASRIN010000648.1:0-12386 GCA_035649975.1 Gemmatimonadales bacterium | reverse complement strand
CCATCGCTGTGCGGGTCTCGCGTCGCATGCGTGCGCGACTCGGTCACTACATGTCCGCGTCGCCGTCGGGCGAGTCGGCGGAGATCGTGGTGAGTCGGCGGCACATTCGTCGCCACGGGTGGGAGGAGGCGCTGCATACGCTGCTGCACGAGATGGTACATCAGTGGCAGGCAGAGAATGGCTTCCCAGTTGACCATCGAGGCCGCTTTCGGAGGAAGGCACGTGAGGTCGGCGTGCTGGCTCAGGCTAGGCGGCTGGTACGCGGCCCAGCAACGGCTTAGCAGTCGGCTGAGGTCTCAAGCGTGCCGTCCGGCCCGACGATACTCTGGGCATGCTCCACCCCAGCCTCAAGAAGGTCCTTCCCAGGCCGGAATCCGGTGCAAGAACTCCGGCGCCCCTCACGCTTCTGATCTGCGTAATTGCAGTCGTCATCACGATCGGCATCAATGCCGAGTCCGCCCAGTCCTCCTGGGATCAAATGGCCAAGTGGGGGTACCTGCCTGCCGAGCGGGTCTGGGATGGTGCTCTGTGGGCGCTGGTCACCTCCACATTCGTCCACATCGCCGTGTGGCACCTGGTCTTCAACCTGTACTGGATGTGGCATCTAGGCGGCGCGGTCGAGCGCGAGCTAGGCTCGGCCAAATATCTGGTGCTCGTCCTGGTGCTGGCCTTCGTGAGCTCTGCCTACCAGCTGGCCGTTTCGAGCGACACCGGGGTCGGAGCCAGCGGTATCGTCTATGGACTGCTTGGTCTGATGTGGAGAAGCAAAGAGCAGGTCCCTCGCTATGCCGCCGTGCTTGGTCCCGAGACTGCCGCACTCTTCATCATCTGGCTGGTCGCCTGCCTGGTCGCGACGTATGCTGGCTTCGCTAACATCGGCAACGCGGCGCACATTGCGGGTCCTTCACTCGGAGTCTTCATTGCGGAATGGCGAATACGGGGTCGGTACCGGCGGCTGGCCGGAACTACTATCGGGCTGCTCTCCGGGTTGGGGCTCCTGGCCACCTTCAGCAACCCTTGGTCGGTCGAATGGCTGGAGCACTTCGCGGTGAAGATGCATAAGGCCCGCGAGTATCAGGTTGCCGCAGTAACCTACGAGCGCAGCCTCTCGTTCGGCTCCGACTCCACGTGGGTCCTGCACAACCTGGCACTGGCATACTACTCGATGGGCGACTCGACCCGATGCGTGGAAGCATTGATCAGGCTGCGGGCCAAAGCGCCAGCTAAGGCAGACTCGTTGGGGCGTCACCTCCTCGGCGTCGGTTTCTCTACTGCCGGAACCCCTTAAGCGACGCGGACCCTGATGGGGCGAGCGCAACCGACCACTGGAGCTGGGTTTGTTCCAAAGAATCACCTTGTGGATCTATCTCGCTGTTGTGGTCGCCTGTCTTGCGGTGACACCAGACCTTATCTGGATCGCTCGTGCGGACCGCTGGAGCCTGGCCCATGACGTGCCGTTCTGGCGACGGGCCTGGCTACCCACCTCCGGCAGCATCGAGGGGCTATCAGTGCGAGTACCCATCTCCTATGGAATCATGCGTCCTGAGCGTGGGCTATGAGTCGTCTACCGGTTTCCTCCACTCAATCGAGGGCAAACGCTCTTCTTTCTTCAGGTGAACCCGGCCGGTGACAAATCGGTGGAGCGGCTCCGAAGTCAGAAATTCAAGGCCTGTGAACCGGATCCCTCCAAATGCATGGTCTGGTTCGCCGATCATCCTCTCGAGACCGTCAGGTGTACCGAGCTGCACACGGATTCGACGGATAGTTCGGCTGGATTTGGTTTTTGCCGGCCGGGCGCTACGCCCGTGGTGGCCTTCTACGCTTGCGAGGACGAGCGCTGCAAGACTGCGCGGCAGATACTGGCCGGCATGTTCCAGCGGCCGGAGAACTGACTCAGACGCCTCCACCGTTCTCCGCCTCCCCGCCGACCCGCTGTTATATTCCCGCCATCACCCGAATTCACCCTCGACGAGGCACCTGATGGCGACGGCGACCGGCACCTCCCAGTTCACCGGGGTCGATTTCCTCAACTTCGATTCGCTCCTCTCCGAGGAAGAGCGGGCCGTGCGCGACACCGTCCGCACCTGGGTAGACGAGAATCTGATCCCCATCATCGGGCAGGCCTACATCGAGGGAAAATTTCCCAAGCAGCTGATTCCGGGAATGGCGGAGCTGGGTCTCTTCGGGGCCAACCTGCCGGAGGAGTACGGCTGCGCCGGGCTCAACAACGTGGCCTACGGACTCATCATGCAGGAGCTGGAGCGGGGTGACAGCGGCATCCGCTCCTTCGCCTCGGTCCAGGGTGCCCTGGTGATGTACCCGATCTACGCCTTCGGGAGCGACGAGCAGAAGAAACACTGGTTGCCGCTGCTCGCCTCGGGTCAGGAGATCGGCTGCTTCGGCCTGACTGAGCCGGACTATGGCTCGAATCCGGGTGGGATGGTCACCACCGCCCGGGAAACCCGCGATGGCTGGGTTCTCAACGGCACCAAGATGTGGATCACCAACGGCTCCCAGGCCACCGTCTCCATCATCTGGGCCAAGACGGGCGACATCCGGGACCCCAAATCGATCCGCGGATTCATCGTGCCGACGGATTCGAAGGGTTACACCGGGAAGGACCAGAAGGGGAAGCTCTCGCTTCGTGCTTCCGATACCAGTGAGATCCACCTCCAGGATGTGCAGCTCCCCAAGGACGCCGTTCTGCCCAAGTCGGGTGGGCTCAAGAGCCCGCTGATGTGCCTCACCCAGGCCCGCTACGGAATCGCCTGGGGAGCCATTGGCGCCGCTATGGCGTGCTACGACGAGGCGCTTCGCTACGGCAACCAGCGGGTGATGTTCGACAAGCCGATCGCTGCAACCCAGATCCAGCAGGTGCGCCTGGTCGAGATGCTGACCGAGATCACCAAGGCACAGTTCATGACCCTGCAGCTCGGCAAGCTCAAGGATGCGGGGACGATGACGCCTTACCAGGTGTCACTCTGCAAGCGGAACAACGTCAACATGGCCTGCGAATGCGCCCGGGAGGCCCGCCGGCTGCTGGGAGCTAACGGAATCCTGGCCGAATACCACTCCATGCGTCACATGGCCAACCTGGAGTCCGTGTACACCTATGAGGGAACCCACGATATGCATTCCTTGATCGTGGGTGAAGCGATTACCGGGCACGGCGCCTACACGTGACCTTCGTCACCGCCTGAACCGGCCTAAGTGACGACCCTGTAGGGGACTTGATGCACCTCTACAGGAGCAGACCATGGTCAACCGGGTGACTGTGTGGTGGCAGGGTGAGGAGTACGATGCGGTCCGGAAAGCCGGCCCTGAAGCTGCGCCGGAACCGAGTCCTGTGTGGCAGGTGCTGCATGGAGGTGCTCCGCTCACCAGTTTCGCCGCCCAGCCGGGCGACGCCCCCGGATGGGTGAGGGAAAAGATCCTTGGGTGGCTGGAGGCCAACCGTTCTCGACCAGCGATGGACGTCGGCCGCCAGTAGCTGCAGCCTGACCGCTGCCCAGAGCCCCCCGCTGTGTCCCACGGGGGGCTTCGTCTAGGTGCCGTCGCCCGTTGAGCCGATCCCGAGTTGCCATGCTCCGCTTTTTTAGCGTCAGGTCCTTCGAACCCGTCGAGCGCAGCTGATGCTCACTCCACGCATGGCCGCCGGCGCTCTCGTTCTGCTGGCGCTGTACGCTTTCCCCGCCTCGGCGCAAGAGCCGGATACCACGACTGCCGACACGACCCGCGCTGACACGACTCGGGTCACCCAGCTGCAGACCATCGAGGTGACCAACTCGATCGCGCCGACGGCCGGACCGGTCATCGGGTCCGGCATTCCAGCCCGGATCTCGACGGTGACCGGAGAAGCAATCGATGCCTGGGAGCCTCGGCTGCTGGCCGACGCGTTGGCAACGCAGCCCGGCATCTCGCTGTACGACGACCTGGGATCGCCGTTCAAGCTGAATCTGAGCACCCGGGGCTTCAATGTAGGGCCCGTGGTCGGCCTGCCTCCCGGCATCTCGGTCTTCCTCGACGGTGTGCGCCAGAACGAGCCTGATGCCGCCGAGGTGAACTTCGACCTGCTTCCGATGGAGCATGTGGAGCGGGTGGAGCTGCTGAGTGGCTCGGGCTCGCTGCTCGGTCCCAACTCCCTGGGTGGAGCCGTAAACCTCATAACCCGGAGGGGAACCGGTCCGCTCGTGGCGGAGGCCGAGATCTCCGGGGGGAACTATGGGTCCTACTCAGGCGAGGCCTCCGTGGGAGGCGTGAGCGGAGGCGGGTGGGACTACTATCTGGCGGGCGGCTATGAGAATGAAGACGGCTGGCGGGAGGCGACCGGAGCCGAGAACTTGAACGGCTTCCTCAACCTGGGACGTAGGGGTCCGGATCGCGGTCTTAGCCTGCAGGCCTTTGGGGCGGAATCCCGGGCCGAGACCGCCGGCTCACTGCCGGAGAGCATCTTCAGTACGGCTCCGCGGACCAACTTTACCACCGGTGACTTCGAGGACCTGAACCAGCTTCAGGCCTCGCTCTCAGGGTATTCCCGTCTTGGAAGCAGCAGCCGGGGATCGTTCACCGCCTACGTTCGCCGAACAGCGGCCGAGCGCTTCAACGTCAACCAGGCACCCGACAACAACGTTCGCAGCTTTACCCACAACCGGACCCTCGGTGGGAACCTGGACTGGCGCTGGACCACTCCAAGGCCCTACGGCAGCTTCTCGCTCCGGCTCGGTGCCGACGGTGGGGCAAACCAGGTACACATCGAGCTCCTGGAGGAGACTCCGACCACTCCCTCCACCAGTACCCTGACCACGGACGTCGAAAGCCCGAGCTATGACATCGCGGGGTACGCGCTGGCCGATCTGAAGATCGATCGGGTGACATTCTCCGGCGGGCTTCGCTTCGACTACATCCACATCCCGTTCGAGGACCGGCTTGATCCGTCGGCGGATACCACCAACAGCTTCAACCGACTGAGCCCGCGCGGGGGCCTGAGTTACGAGATCGCTCCCGGCGCATCGGCGTACGTCTCGGTGGGACAGAGCTTCCGCGCGCCGGCAATCCTGGAGCTGGCCTGCGCCGACGAGACCGCGGCCTGTCCCCTCCCATTCGCCCTGGGTGACGATCCTCCACTTGATCCGGTGGTGGGCACGACCTTCGAGCTGGGAGGACAGCTGGTGCGCGGCCCGGCCATTTTCAACGCCTCCGTCTATAGAACCAACGTCCGGGACGATATCTCGTTCATCCAATCCGAAACGGCCGTGTTCGAGGGGTTTTTCGACAACATCGGCACAACTCGCCGGGAAGGGGTCGAGCTCTCGGTCCAGGTGATCCCCAGCGAGCGGCTGTCCCTCTACGCCAATTACGCCTTCACCCGGGCCACGTTCCGGGATCCGGCAGAGATCTTCAGCATTCGGGCGGAAGACGCCTTCGTGGGATCTCCCCTGGCTGGAGAGAACGACGTGACCGAAGGCGACCGGATTCCATTGGTGCCGGATCATCAGGTCAAGGCGGGCGGACTGCTGTCCTTTCCAGTGGGATTCCAGCTCGGAGCAGACCTCCGCTATACCGGCGAGCAGTGGCTCCGCGGCGACGAGGCCAACGAGACCAGTCCGCTGAGTGGGTACTTCGTGGCCAATCTGCGGGCTGGGTTCAGCCGCGGCCCGTGGGAGATATCGGGCATCGTGACCAACCTGTTCAACGCGGATGGACCGGTCTTCGGCACCTTCAACGAGAACCGGCAGACGGGGGGCCTGGAGCGGTTCATCACTCCCCTCAATGCCCGTTCTTTCAAGCTCGTCGTTCGGCGCAGCTTCGGCGGCGAAACCTGACATTCTCGGTGACCCTGGTCACCGACCGACATAGGTCGGCTTCCCATCCTGTTGGCGGGTTTGCACCAGCAACAATTCAGGGTGGAGGCACTATGCAGGGCACTGCCGTCGCGGTACCGGTGCAGAGTACCGGTGACGCATTCAAGGCCTCTCTGGCCGGAGCTCTCAACACATTCCTTTCAGCTATTCCGCGGATTCTCGGGTTCGCGGTCGTTCTCATTGTCGGCTGGATCATCTCCTCCCTATTCGCCCGCGGGGTGAAGGCGTTGCTCCATGCGGTGAAGTTCAACGAACTGGCCCGCCGATCTGGCTTTGCCGACTTCGTGCAGAAGATGGGCGTGCAGGACGACTCGGCCGGCGTGATCGCCGGGGTGGTCAAATGGTTCGTCCGGCTGATCACGCTGGTGGTGGCGTTCGATACCCTGGGACTGCCCGCGGTCTCCAACGTCCTGCAGCAGTTGCTCCTCTGGCTCCCTAATCTGGTGGTGGCGCTGGTGGTGCTGGTGATCGGCGGGCTTGCGGCCAAGGCGCTGTCCCAACTGGTGCGTGGCGCTTCGGCGGAGGCAGGGTTCAGCAATCCCGACACTCTGGCCACCGTCACCCAGGTTGCGGTCTGGGGATTCACCATCATCGTGGCCATCAACCAGCTCGGCATCGCGACGACCCTCATCAACACCATGCTCATTGGCCTGGTCGGTGGGCTGGCGCTGGCCTTCGGGCTGGCTTTCGGACTGGGAGGCCGCGACCGCGCCGCCCAGATCCTGGATCGGGTGGGCCGCAACATGGAACGGGCAGGCCCCCGGCTGGAGCGGGCGGCCAATTCGGCGCGGCGCCAGGCTGAGGGAATGGCTCAGGAGGCCCAAGGAGTCATTTCCCAGGCCCAGGCGCAGGCAGGTGCCCATCAGCGGACGGCCATGGGCAATGGCTGGGTCGAGCGGTCGCTCAGCGACCGGAGGCGGGTAGAGCGCCCCGGGATCCGGGATCGCCGGAGCGGCGGCGGCTCCAATTGATCCGGCTGCACTGGTACGACGAGCGAGGCCACCAGCGATGGTGGCCTCGTTGCGTTCCCATCGAAGATCGCGATACTTTGCCGCGATGAAAATCGCCGTCTGCATCAAGCGGGTCCCCGATATGGAGCTGCGCTTCTCCATCGCCAGCGATCGGAAGACGCTGGACTCCAGCGGGCTGAAATACGAGATGGGCGACTTCGATGGCTACGCGCTCGAAGTCGGCCTGCAGCTCACCGAGAAGCAGGGACCGGGCGAAGTGGTGATCTACTCCCTGGGCCCCGATGGAGTGCAGGAGACCCTTCGCAAGGGGTTGGCGATGGGCGCCGCCCGGGCGGTCCAGCTCAAGGCCGAGGAGGTTCCCTTCGACGGGCTGGCCATCGCCCAGGCTCTCGCAACCGCGCTTCGAGACGGTGGCTACGACCTCATTCTGTTCGGACGCATGGCCACCGACACCGCCCATGGCTCGGTAGGCCCGATGACTGCCGAGCTGTTGGGCCTCCCCTGCGTCACTGCCATCTCGCACCTCGAAATTGCCAACCAGCGAGGCACCGCTCGGCGGGACCTCGAAGGAGCCTCTGAAACGGTGGAGTTCCCGCTCCCCGCGGTGCTCACCATCGACGAGGGAATCGCCCGACCCCGGCTCGCGTCCCTCAAGGGGATCATGGCCGCCAAGAAGAAGCCACTCGAGGTGAAGCCCGCTCAGCTGGGAAAGGTCAGTCTCACCGTCGAGGCAATGGAGTTGCCTCCCGAGCGGCCACCGGGCCGGATCATCGGCGAGGGTGCCGAAGCCGTGCCCGAGCTCCTGCGGCTGCTCCAATCGGAGGCCAAGGTACTCTGATGGCAAACTTCCTGGCTTTCGCCGAGTCCCGTGGGGGCAAGCTTCGCAAAGTGGCGTTTGAGGCCGTCACCGCGGCGCGCCAGGCCGCTGACGCATCGGGACAGAGCGAGGTGCACGCCCTCGTCATCGGACCGCCCGGCATCAGCGCTCAGGCGGGGGCGCTCGGCAAGCATGGCGCCGACGTGGTGGTCGCCGTGGAGCACCCGAAGCTCGAGCGTTACAACCCCGAGGTCTTTGTCGCCACCATGGCCGAACGACTCAAGGGCTCGTCCTACCGCGGCGGGTTCTTTGCAGCCTCGGCTCAGGGTCGAGATCTGGCACCGCGAGTAGCTGCCCGGCTGGGCGTGAGCCTGGCTTCGGATGTGACCGGGTTCGAGCTCCAGGGCGACGCGGCGGTGGTGCGCCATCCGGCCTATACCGGGAAGGTGAATGTCACCCTGCGGCTCGCCGGCAGCCCGGCCCTGATTTCGCTGCGGCCGGGATTTGTCACACCAGCCGAGCAGCCACGGGCCGGGCGAGTGGAAATGCTGCAGCCGGCAATGGACCCGGCGGCTGCGCGGGTGACCGTTACCGAGCTGGCCCAACGAAGCACCACCAAGCTGGATCTGGGCGAGGCACCGGTGATTGTGAGCGGCGGGCGTGGGCTCCGGGCAGCGGAAAACTTCAAGCTGGTCGAGGACCTGGCCGCAGCGCTGGGCAACGCGGCGGTGGGAGCGACCCGCGCGGTGACGGACGACGGGTGGCGGCCGCCCACCGACCAGATCGGGCAGACCGGGCGCCTGGTCAGTCCCGACCTCTACATTGCAGTCGGCATCTCCGGAGCCATCCAGCATCTGGCCGGTATGCGAACGGCCAAGACCATCGTGGCCATCAACAAGGACAAGGACGCCCCGATCTTCAAGGTGGCCGACTACGGGATTGTGGGGGACCTGTTCGAGATCGTTCCCCGGCTGACCGAGGAAATCAGACGGATCAGAGGCAGTCAGTAATCTGGAGCTACCGTGTCCACGATTCTACCCGTTCGACATCAGCCGCCGCTGCCACTGGATCGCCTGATACGGCGGGAGCCGCCCGGCGCCGAAGCAATTGAGATGGACGTGCTGATCGTCGGCGCCGGTCCGGCGGGCCTGGCCTGCGCCATCGAGCTGAGCCGGCTGGGGCGTCAGGCCCAGGAATCGGGCGGCAGCCCGGCTGAGCTGAGTATTGCAGTGCTGGAGAAGGCGGAGAGCCTCGGCGAGCACAGCCTCTCCGGTGCGGTGGTCAACCCGCGCGCCTTTCGGGAGCTCTTTCCGGAGGTCGCAGCCGGGGACCTTCCCTTCCGCCAGCCGGTGCCCGGCGAGGCGGTGTATCTCCTGACTGAGGGGCGGGCCCAGCGGATACCCACGCCGCCGACGATGCACAACAAGAGCTTCTATACCGCGTCCCTCTGCGAGATCGTGCGCTGGCTGGGCGAGCGGGCCGAGGCGGCCGGCATCAATCTGTTCACCGGATTCCCGGTGGATGCGTTGCTGGTGGAAGGGGATGTAGTGAAGGGTGCTCGTACGACGCCGTCGGGTCTCAATCGAGACGGAAGCCCCGGCAGCAACTACACCGAGCCCACTGACGTGTCCGCCCGGATCACGGTGCTCGCCGAGGGAAGCCGAGGGCTGCTGACCCAGGCCTACCGCGGGTGGCAGAAGATCGGATCACCCAATCCCCAGCTGTATGCGTTGGGAGTGAAAGAAGTCTGGGAGACGAAGCGGCCGCTCGACAAAGTGGTGCACACCCTGGGATGGCCGCTTCCGACGGATGCCTTCGGCGGCAGCTTCATGTACCCGCTCGGACCCACTCAGATTGCCCTCGGGCTGGTCGTCGGGCTCGACTACCACGAGGCCAACCTGGATGTCCACCAGCTGCTCCAGCGGATGAAGCTGCATACGCTCTTCCGGCCGTATCTGGAGGGCGGGCAATTGCTGGAATGGGGGGCCAAGACCATCCCCGAGGGCGGGTACTACTCCTTCCCGGAGCGTCGTTTCGGCGATGGCCTGCTGATGGTGGGCGACGCGGTCGGGTTCGTGGACGTACCGTCACTCAAGGGAATCCACTACGCCATGGAATCGGGGATTCTTGCTGCCCGCGCTGCCTTCGAGGCGCTTCAGAAGGGCGACACCTCCGGCCCGGCGCTCGCTTCTTACGATCGGATGGTGGACCAGAGCTACATCGCCAGCGATCTCTATCGCACTCGTAACATGCGGCTCGCCTTCAAGGATGGGTTTTTCCTGGGAGGTGCCAAGGCCGGATTGATGACGCTTACCGGCGGCCGTTTTCCTGGCGGCAGGATCACGATGCCGAGCGATGCAGCCGTGGCCCGCCACCGAAACGGTGCGACCCCCCTCAGCCCGGACAACGTGCTGACCTTCAGCAAGCTCGATGCAGTGTTCAAGTCCGGAAACGCCACCCGTGATACCATTCCTTCGCACCTGCTCACCGGGCCTGACATCACTCCGGAAGTGGCCCAGTTCTACACTCATGTGTGTCCGGCCGGGGTCTACGAGGAGGTGGACGGGCAGCTGCGCGTCAACCCCGCGAACTGTGTCGATTGTAAGGCGACCGATGTGCTCGGGCCGCGTTGGACTCCTCGTGAGGGTGGAAGCGGACCGAAATACCGACTCATGTGAAGGCTTGCACTCACACCCTACCCGGCATTGCATAACCTAGCACCACACAGCACAAACAATTCCGCAGTTACGAGGGTCCTGCAGATTCTTGCCTGCCTGTATTCTTGACGCTGTCTGGTTCTTATGAATTGTGGGTTTAGGCGTTTTTGCCGAAAATACCTGTGCCTCAAAGCCTTCGGTACATGAGGGACGGACGGACCGGCTGAAGAATCGCCACCGCCCGACACTGGTGGTCCGAATGCAGGGGGAGCGATGTCTGGAGCTCGGCACATCACAGCCCACGCACTCGTGCTCGGACTGAGCCTCGGCGCGCCGGTTGCGGCCCTGGCCCAAGCTGGGAACTCGTCGTGGCAGTCGACACCGGCATCGGTTCTGAAAACGTCGTTACGGAACGTCGTCGCGGCCCAGGACAAGTATCGGACTTCGCACCCGGTGTATGCGAGCACACTCGAAGCCTTACAGCTGAGCCCTGGAGCCGACGTGAAAGTTCAGATTCTCGGCGTAACACCCAATGGGTTTCGGGCCAAGGCCACACACAAGGCCCGGCCTGGTCGCAGCTGTGTCGTCTTTGTGGGACCACTGAGCGGGCCAGAGCTGCCCCGGACCGACGGGGACGGAGATACGGCTGGCGAGGAAAGGGTGCCGCTCTGTGACCGGATGGAGTAAGCCGGCCCCGGCAGTTGGAGCCAAGCCTTCGCTTCAAGCCCTGCGCCCCCACGGCTTGATCAGCAACGCTTGGCGATGGGGCGCCGGCGTGATCTCCGCAGGAGCGGGACTGGTGTCGATTCTCTCGTACACCCACTCGCTCAAGTCGAAGTTCGAGGCGGACTCGCTGGCCGCCGCCACGCTGGTCCCGGTCCGCTGGATTGGCATCTCGCCGGTGGTCGATACGGCCACGGCGGTGGGAGACACGATTCAGCTCGCGGTCACGGCGACCGATGCCCGGGGCAATGCGCTCCTGGGAGCGCCGACGGTGTGGACCAGCGTGGATACCAGCGTCGCCACGGTGGACAGTGCGGGCACAGTGGTCGCGCGAGGCGGGGGATGGACCTCGGTGGTTGTTGCGGTAGGCGAAAAGTCGGTGCGGGCCAAGGTGTACGTGGTCCAACGGCCAGCGGGGCTCCGGATTCCAGGTGACAGCCTGCTCCGGATCCCTGAGGGGGACAAGGGCAACGCGGTTGCCCAGCTGGTGGACGCCCGAGGCTATGAGATCAAGGGATCCATTCCTCGGTGGCGTTCGGCCGATCCGTCGATCGCGGGGGTGGACAGTGTGGGCCACGCGACGGGAGTAGCACCTGGCCGCACCACGTTTACGGCCAGCACCGACGCGATGGTGACGCAGCTCCCGGTGGAGGTGTACCCGGTGCCCTCGTCCCTGACCTTGCTCTCCGGCGACGGACAGCGAGCGCCGGCGGGGCGCCGAGTGCCGCAGGCGGTGACGGTGCAGGTGGTCTCGCGCAGCGGGCGGCCGATTCCAGGAGTGGCGGTCCGCTTCAATCTGGACGAAGGCGCCGGTCAGGCTGAGCCCCAGGCGGATTCGTCGGATGCGCAGGGGATCGCCCGAGCAAACTGGACGCTGGGAGGGTTTCCTGGCCGGCAGATGCTCTCGGTTACGGCCGAAGGGGTGGCCAGTCCCACGGTGGTGACGGCGGAAGCGGAGCCGGTAGCAGCCAACACCAGAGTCACGGTGTTGAGCGAGCGGTTGGAAGGCCCGATAGGAGCGACTCTGGAGGAGCCGGTGGCGGTCAGGGTTACGGACACGAGTGGTGTCGCCCTGGTGGATGTGCCGGTGGCGTGGTCCGGAGCGGATGAAGGGAGCGTGGTGGCGGCGGAGTCGCGCACCGACTCGCTGGGCGAGGCGCGGGCCCGCTGGACGCTCGGTCCCCGGAGCGGTACGCAACGGGCCTACGTGCAGGTGGGAAGTCCGCGGGTTGTGCCCCGGTTCACCGTGACCGCGAGAGCGGTAGCGGGTTCCGCGGCCAATGCCTCGGTGGTCGAGATGGCGAAGCACGAGGGCACGGTCGGCCAGACACTCCGTCCGGCCATTCGGATAAAGGTG
>DASRIN010000647.1:0-2842 GCA_035649975.1 Gemmatimonadales bacterium | reverse complement strand
GAGATCGGTGCGCGCAGCTGAAAGTGGTCGGTGCCGGGCCAGTGCTCGTCCGGCGCCTGCCCGTCGTGCCAGCCGTCGTCATCGCTTCTCCTATCCGGGCGGCGCCACCACCAGGAGCCCGCGGGATCGGTGACGTGTTCGAGATCCAGGTCGACCAGGACGGCGAGGTAGTGCCCTGTGCGCAGCCCGGCAAGCAGCGGGGCGGCGTCGGCGATCGCGTCGGTGGTCAATGTGGACAGGTCGGCGAGCCGGTCGCGTAGCCGCTGGGCGAGGGTTGCGGCGCGGCCGGCGGGCCAGCCGAGCAGGCGGAGGCTTGTCTCGCAGGTGCCGCAGTCCGAGCCCACGTCATAGACCGGCTCGCCGGCGATGCGCAGGGTCTGCCGGTCGGACTCCAATGTCGATAGTCATGCGGCGTCGATGGCCGCCTGACGGGCGGTGCCCACGGCCAGCAGGCGCACCAGTTCTACGGCGGCAATCGTCACCCGGCGCCGGACCGCAGTGCGTAGCAGCGCGTCAGCGTCAGCCCCGCCGGCATCAGAAAGCAGCTCCGGTACCAGAGAGTCGGCCGCTTCATCGCGAAGGTTTACCAGCAGCCAGGCCAGGAGCCGCCGCCGCTGCGACGAGACGCCCGCCGCCGCATAGGTGGCGCGAATGACCGCCACCAGGTCGCCCGGTGGATCCATGGCCAGCTCGTGCAGCGGCGTCCATGGGTCCGGGTTGTCGAGGGCTCCAGCGAGCCGAACGGCGGTGGATACCTTTCGCGCCACGGTTGCGGGGTATCGTCCGGGTCGTTGGCGGGACCGAGAAATATTGACCGTTAATTCGTTGCGCGGTGCTCGCATCGCACCTATCTTTGAATTCAAGACGTTGGTGAACCGAGGAGAGACCGTGATGTTGAGGCAGACCGGAAGAGAACCGCAGCAGCCGATGCTGTGCGGTTGGCCGGTCATGCACGTCACGGCCCGACACAGTATGCCAGGCAACGGGTTTGTCTATCCCGCTTGGCGGCGACCATAGACGCTTGACAGCGACTGACGCCGCCTTCCGGGAGATTCCGGGCCGGGCGGCGTTTTTCATTTCCCTTCAACACTTTTCCTATGGGTGTAGCTCAGTTCGGCCAGAGCGCCGGTCTCCAAAACCGGATGTCGCAGGTTCGACTCCTGCCGCCCATGCCCGCACCACGGCACGCCGTCGGTGTCGAACCTTGAGAACTCCACAGTGGACAGCATGAAACCCAGGCGATGCCTGGGATTTCCGGGGCGAGGGAGATGGCTGACTCACCTGCTTTGGGAGCAGGACAGACCGAGTTCGATTCTCGGGCCTCGGACTCATGCCTTTCAAGCTCAAGTGGTCGAGCGTCCGGTTGAAGCCCGGAAGGTTCTGCGTTCGAATCGCAGGGAAGGCACTCATGCGGTCGTAGCTCACCGGGCAGAGCACCACTCTTCCAAAGTGGATGACGGGGTTCGAGTCCCCGCGGCCGTTCTTTTGCCACAGCGGCAACGCTTCGGTAGCCCAACCGGCAGGAGGCGGCGCGCTCAAACCGCGCACAGTGTGCGTTCGAATCGCACCCGGAGCACATTTCCTGTCACCAGCGTATGGGCGGTCGGCCCGTGGGCCAGTCTTGGCCCCGCGCTGAGGGTCCGGCGGGGCCATCACCCCCGCCGGGCCCCAATCCCTCGTCGTCTATCCGGCAGGACGCGGCGCTCTGAACGCCGAAGGCGTGGTTCGAATCCATGCGAGGGAGCACCTTTGGAGGATTGGCCGAGTGGTAAGGCAGCGGGTTGCTAACCCGTAACGGGTCAAACCGTCGGGGGTTCGAGTCCCTCATCCTCCGCGACCGAAGCACCGAGTTCATACCGAGTCCATGTAGCTCAATGGGAGAGCGCCTGTCTTACAAACAGGGGGTTAGGGGTTCGAGTCCCTTCGTGGGCACTGTGACTGTAGCTCAACGGTTAGAGCGCCAGGATGTGGACCTGGAAACGCCGGTTCAACTCCGGTCAGTCACCCCAAGCGGGCTCGCCGACGTGGGAGAGTCGGGGCTGGCTGTAACCCAGTTGCCTTGTGCTGAGGGGGTTCGAATCCCTCCGCCCGCACGCGTTCATGCCTTCGTAGCTCAGCGGATGAGAGCGCCGGGATCCGAGCCCGGAGGCCGCTGGTTCGATTCCAGCCGGGGGCGCGCCGTTCATGGTTCTGTGTCCGAGTGGCCAGGAGCTGGTCTGCAAAACCAGTCACGCCGGTTCGAATCCGGCCGGAACCTCGATTGCTGTCCACTGTGGACTATCAGCGCAGGCGAGCGCTGGGGCTCAGCCGCTCCTCATAAGGGCAGCCCGTCCGGATCGTCACCGGGGCCTGCGACAAGGACGCCCATCCGTGCCTCATCGGGGAACGGCTGGGCGCTCCGAAGCACTGCCCGGTGCGAAGCTCAGCGGTTACTTCATTACTCTAAATGGAAACCCAACCGCAGAAGCGTCCCTGTTCTCGGACGGTGCAAAAACTTGTACCACTTCCTGGTGCGAAGGTTGGAGACCTTGATCTCAGGGAGCACAAAGGCTGATATGGGTGCCCGGTGCGTAGGACGCGGATACTTCGACTGCTAATCGAGAGGTCGCAGGTTCGAATCCTGCCGCTCCCACTCGTGGGGGCGTAGCTCAGGGGCTAGAGCACTATGCCGCGACCGGCTTGTCCTCGGGCACCCCATCAGCTTGCTCCCTCCACATTGGAGGATCAGCATGGCAAAGTTCAACAAGAAGCGTGTCAAGGCGGCACCGCTCTCGCCGATCGTCACCGCTCGCGTTCCCAAGGGACGTACCCACGAGGGCGCTCCGGGCTACACCCGCACCGC
>DASRIN010000646.1:0-5180 GCA_035649975.1 Gemmatimonadales bacterium | reverse complement strand
GTTCGCGGCGCGGTGCTGCTGGTGCTCAACGAGCTGCGGGAGCTCAGCACCGTGGCGGGAGGAACCAGTCATCAGAATGACATCCTGAGCATGAGCCCGGGGAGCATTTCCTACCACGCCATGCGCGGCCTCGGCTTCAGCTGCACCGCGTCCAGCCCCAATCAGCTGCGAATCAGCCGCGCCGATTTCTCCGGTTTTAGAGATCCTCAGCCCGGGAGAGACAGCCTGCTGCTGTATGCCGATAGTACCGGAACCGGATCGGTCCCAGAGTGGATACCACTGCCCATCATCGGCGTCTCAACCACAACGGCCTGTCCCGGCTCGGCTCCTGGCATTACGCTGACCACTTCCTCCAACGTCTGGCTCACTGGCAAGGCGGCAGGCCTTCCGGTGCGGATATACGAGCCCATGGAGCTCAGGGTCTATCAGTCGGAGGGACAATTCTGGCTGGGCACTCGTTCGATCAGCGCCGGAGAGGCAATCCAGCCGCTCTTCGGACCTCTGAGCAACCAGGACGGCTTTCGGCTCGACTACCTGGACCGAGCCGGTCGCCCGACCGCTACACCTTCTGCGGTTGGGAGCATCATCGTGAGTTTACATGGAGTGGGCCAAACGGCCGACGAGCAGCTCACCACCGAGGTGGTTCTTCGCAATGCCGCGCTATAGTGGCGGCGGAAGCCGCCAGGGCATTGCGCTCGCGGCCGCCATCTTCGCCCTGGCGGTCGTAGGTGGAATTGTCGCCGGCGGTTTTGGGATAGCGCTACTGGAACAGCAGAGCGGACGGAACACCTTGTTCGTCGTCCAGGCGTCGGAGGCGGCGGAGGCCGGTGTCTGGGAGTTGCTTCAGCAGGCGCCCAAGGCTGCGGTCGAATCCCTGGTGGTCGGCGGCGCGCCACTGAGCCTGGTCCCTGCCAGCCCGATCTCGGGTGTGGCCGTGCTGGGGCAAATCTCTCGAGTGGCCGATAATCTGTATCTGGTCCGCAGCCGGGCAAGCAGGGTCGATGCCGCTGGTGAGGTGCTGGCTTCCCGGTCGGTGGGCCTCTTGGCGCGCTGGAGTGGCGATACGCTTGACCAAGCCCATTTCCTGCTTCCTCTCCGGGAGCGCTCCTGGCTCCAACTGTACTAACTGCCAGAACTTGCACCACTGCTCGCGTTTGCTACGCCACTCCTGCATCCCGAGAGACCGTTTGCGAAAGAGAAGAAGCCGGTGGGAAGGGCAACTGCAGTAAGGCGGTTTTTCCCCGGTTAAATGGTCGCCGCGTAAGCGATTACCAAACTGCAATTTGTGTGGCACATCGGTTGCCCTCAGACTGCCAGATTCTCCTGACGCCTCTTTAACCAGCGGACACGTATGGGACTCTTCGGGCGCAAGGCGACGACGGTGGGGCTGGATATCGGCAGCGGCCTCATCAAGCTCGTCGCAATCTCGCACGCCTCCGGTGGCCCGGTACTGACCAAGGTTGCGTTCACCACGATCGCCAACGACGCCATCGTGGAAGGGGAGATCATGGACCCCGGGATCGTGGCCGAAGCGATCAAGGATTGCATGGCCTCGGCCGGGGTCAAGACCAAACACGTGGTGACGGCGGTCGGTGGTCGTGACGTGATCGTCAAGAAGATCGTCATGGATCGGATGCAGGAGAACGACGCCCGCGAAGTGATCCGCTGGGAGGCCGAGCAGCACGTCCCGTTCGATATGGACAATGTCGAGCTGGATTTCCAGATCCTGGATCCCGATGGTGAGGGACTCCAGATGACCGTGCTGCTGGTGGCGGCCAAGCGCGAGCTGGTCGAGCACAAGATCTCTCTGTTGGCTGATGTCGGGCTTCAGCCCAGCATCATCGATGTGGATGCGTTTGCGCTGCATAACGCGTTCGAGATCAACTATCCCGAGGCCATGAACGGGGTGGTTGGCCTGGTCAATATCGGCCACGAGAACACCAACATCTACATCCTGGACGACGGGGTTCCGGTGCTGACACGGGACATCCCGGTCGGCACCCGCCGGTTCCGCGAGGATCTCCAGCGGGAGCGGGGCCAGTCGGCCGAAGAGGCCGAGCAGCTGCTGCAGGGCAGTGGATCGACCGAAATCCCGGAAGGATTTCTCCAGACCCGCACCGAGGAGCTCGCGGTGGGCATCGAGCGGGCCGGAGCGTTCCTCCAGACCGCCAGCCGTTCGGCGGGCGGGATCGGACGAATCTTCATCACCGGTGGAGGCGCCCGGATTCCGCGGCTCAGCCGGGCCCTAGGTGATCGGCTCAAGATCCCGGTGCAGCTGGCCAATCCGATCGAGAAGTTGCAGGTGGCAGAAGGCGTCTTCGACACGATGCAGGTGGACGAGGTGGCTCCGCTGCTGATGCTGCCGATCGGCCTCGCCCTGCGCACTGCGGCCTGACCCCGACCAAGGGATCCGTCATCCAATGATCACCGTCAATCTCCGGCCCGGCCAAAAGCGGAAGCGCAGTGGCGGCAACCCGCTCAAGGGCCTGTTCGACAGCCTGAGCGGGCTGCGGGAGCTGGGCGCCAAGGTGAAGGACCCGCTCCTCATGGGCGCTGTGGGCGCCTGGGTGGTGGTGATCGCGGCCCTGGGCCTCATCTACCTCAATCAGGTGCGGCAGCTCTATACCCTGGAGCCCAGACTGGAGCAGGCCCGGAGTGAGCACCGCCGATTCAAGGCATTCCTGGCCGACAAGCGTCGCCAGGAGAAGATCCGGGATTCCCTGTTGGCGCAGATCACCGTCATTCGCCAGGTGGATGGCGACCGGTATATCTGGCCCCACCTGCTCGATGAAATCACCAAGGCCTTGCCGGCCTACACCTGGCTGGTCGATCTGGGGTTCACGGCTCCGGCGGCGCCGGCTCCGGTTCAGCCTGCTGGTGCCCCGGCTGACTCCATGGCGGACAGTCTGCGTCCTCCACCGCCTCCGGTGGTGTTCCAGATCAACGGTCGGACCATCGACATCCAGGCGTACACCAGATTCCTCCGCCAGTTGGAGGCCTCGCCCTGGATCGTTGACGTGGTGCCGGTTATGGCTCAGACGGTAGTCGAGAAGGAGCGCGCGATCACGGCATTCACCATCCGCGCCGCATACAACCGAGCCGACTCGGCCTATATCCGCACGGCTCCCTTCAGCCAGACGGTGAGGTAACCCATGGAGCTCTCCGGACCGAAGAGCACGCCTCTCCTCATGCTGCTGATGGCGCTGATGGTCGGCTACATCGGCTATACCGGTGCCGTGATCGATATGGTGGGCATGAAGGGACTGGCGGGGAACAACGAGCGGATCGCGGCAATGCGGGATACCATCTCTCGCTTCGAGGCCGCCACCGACAGCGCCAAGAAGGAGCTGGCCAAGGGTACCGTCGCAGATGTGCGGAAGCGGATGGAGACTTATCGCGCCAGCCTGGTGCTGCTGCGCCGGCTGGTGCCGGAGCGGAACGAGGTCCCCAATCTGCTCGATGACATCTCCACCCGGGGCAAGATCCGCGGGGTGACGCTGTCCCAGGTCGTGCCGCAACCGGTGGAGGCGGGTCCGGCGCCCTTCGACACCTACAAGTACAACATGTCGGTGATCGGGCGCTACGATCAGATCGGCCAATTCCTCGCCGACGTGGCGAGCCTGCAGCGGATCATCGTGCCCTACGATCTCATGGTGTCCGCCGCCAACAGCAGCGCCGCTCGGGTGCTGGGCGACAGCACCAACGTGCTGCTCGAGGCCCGGTTCCAGGTTCGGACTTACGTGAAGTCCCCCAGCCAGGAAGGAGAGGCCAGTGGCACGTAACGCCTTTGCGCTCGCTCTCCTGACCGCCATCGCGCTGGGGGGGTGCTCCCAGATCAAGGGAGTGCTTCAGGGAGACAAGGAAGAGAAGGCAGCGGAAGCCAGGCTGGCCGCTCTACGGGTCCGCACCGACAGCCTGCGGAAGGCCCGGCGGGTGGCTGACTCGCTGGCGCAGATCCGCTTCGTGGCCTGTTCTGATTCGCTCCGCGCGGTGCTGACCAAGCCACCGGTCAGCAAGGCCAAGAAGACTCGGAAGAAGCAGCCCAAGTTCGTGCCGCCGTCCGAAGAGCTGATTGTCAGCCAGGTGCAGACGGTGTGTGCCCCTGCGGGCGCTGCTCCCCCGGCGACGATGGCTATGGGAGACTCCTCCGCCAGGACTGCGGCTGCGGACAGCAGCAAGGCGCCGGCAGCGTCCCCAGCGCCGGCACAGCCAGCCGCTGCTGCAGCGAATGCTCCGGCTGAGGCTTCGCCGGCCCCAGCGACAGCCGCGGCGGCGTCGAGCGCTCCGCAGGACACCCCGGCGGCGGACTCGGCCAAGAAAGGCCAGGAGATGGACATGGTGCGGGAGACCTTCGCCTACTCCGGCGCCTCCCGCGATCCTTTCAACTCGCTCTTGAACATGGCCAAGAACGGCCCCGAGCTGGCCGATCTCCAGTTGGTGGGGATCTACCAGAACTTGCGGGCACCAGATGGCAGCATCGCCGTGTTCCGGGAGAAGGACGGAGGCAAGCGTCACAAGCTCCGTGCCGGTGACCAGGTCGGCCGCTCACGCCTGGTGCAAATCCGTGAACGGGACGTGGTATTCATGATCGAGGACTTCGGTTTTGAGCGCCAGGAAACCCTTTCTCTCCGGAAGCAGGAGGACGTAACCCCATGACCCGATTCTATCGCCTGATGGTCGCCACCGCAGCGATCTTCGGAGTGACCTCCGCGGCGCACGCGGATGGCCCCGCGAGCGGAGAGGTCACGGGCGTCAGTGTCCAAGCCTCACCCGGACGCGCCGACGTCCTAATCAACGTGCGCGGCGCAGTCGAGGTCCGCGATTTCATGCTGGAGAACCCGAGCCGGCTGGTGCTGGACGTGGTCGGGGCCAAGCTCAAGGGCAATCCGGTTGCCATGTACGATGGAGTGAAGCGTGGTGGGTTGGTCAACCTCCGCTACTCCCAGTTCGAGCCGAACGTGGTCCGAATCGTTCTGCATCTCGACCGTCCCCTGGACTACCATGTGGAGCGGGTCGCCGATGCTATCCGGGTGTCCTTTGGCACCGATCAGTCCTTCCTGGGCTGGTCTTCCAACGACCCTCAGCCTGCCAAGCGGACTGCCGTCAAGCCGGCGGCCCCTCGGGGTGAGCCCGAGGTCCGGTTACCGGCCAGCCGTCTGGCCCGGGCCAACAACTACGAG
>DASRIN010000645.1:0-6985 GCA_035649975.1 Gemmatimonadales bacterium | reverse complement strand
CCAGCTTCGAGGAAATCGCGGAGCATTTCGGCTTCCAGTCCCTCGCCACGGTGCACGAGCATCTGACCAATCTCGAGCGCAAAGGGTACATCCGGCGGTCCTACAACGAGAGCCGCTCGATCGAAGTGCTGCCCCCCCGCGGCACCTCGGCCGCCTCGGAAGTCCCCCTCCTGGGCAAGGTGGCGGCAGGCACGCCGATCGAATCGCTCATGCATCAGGAGACCATCGCCGTCCCTGACCAGATGCTCCCGCGCCGCGGCCCCAACTACGCGCTCAAGGTGCAGGGCACCTCGATGATCGACGAGCACATCGTGGACGGGGACATTGTCGTGGTCCACGGCAAGCAGAGCGCCGAAAACGGAGAGATGGTCATCGCGCTGGTCAATGGCAGCGAGGCCACGGTCAAGAAGTTCTACCGCGAGCCGGGTGGGTGGATCCGGCTCCAGCCGGCCAACTCCTCCATGCAGCCGCTGCGCTTCCAGGAGCGAGACGTCCTCATCCAGGGAGTAGTAGTCGGAGTCATTCGCAAGTACTAAGAGCGCGCCGCGGCGGCACGAACTCGGGCAAGCACCGCAGCAGCAGCACCGGATTCCAGTGCCCGGCGGCTCCGCGCCACCGACTGCTCGAACGTCCAACCATTGCCGGAGACATACAGGGCTGCTGCCGCGTTCAGGAGCGTGGCGCACTGCATGCCGGGAGTTCCCTTCCCCTGCAGCAGCAGCTCGATCATCGCGGCATTCTCGGCCGGCTCTCCCCCAGCCAGCTGAGTCAGATCGTCGCACTGCAGTCGGAACTGAGCCGGATTGAGCTCCCAGGAACTGATCTTTCCATCGCGTACTTCCCACACATACGTACAGCCCGCCGGACTGATCTCGTCCATGCCAACCACCGCGTGCAGCACCAAGGCATGAGTGGCGCCCAAGCCGACAAGCGCTTCGGCCATGAGGGGGGCTCTGGTGGGGTCGGCGACCCCTATGACCTGACGCCGGACGCCGGCCGGATTCACCAGGGGGCCCAGCAGATTCATGATGGTCGGAATGCCGATCTCTCTTCGCACCCCTCCGAGATGTCTCATTGCCGGGTGGTAGGTTGGCGCGAAGAGGAACACGAACCCGGTGGCGCTGAGCACCTGCGCGGCCCGCTCTGGAGTGAGAGTAATGTCGATGCCCAGCGCTTCCAGCACGTCAGCCGAGCCCGATCTGGAGGTGTAGCTCCGATTGCCGTGCTTGGCCACCGGGATACCGGCGCCGGCCACGAGAAAGGCGGCAGCGGTTGAGATGTTGGTGGTCCCGACTCGACCTCCACCGGTGCCGCAGGTGTCGACCAGTGCCTCTGGTGACGGGGTCTCGAGCCGGATCATGGCGGCTCTTAATGCCTGGACCGCTCCCGCCATTTCCTTCGAGGTCTCGCCTTTCACCCGCAGTCCCATCAGCAGCGCGGCAGCCTGAGCCGGGGTCGCTCCACCCTGCATCACGACGTCGAATGCGGCAGCGGCCCCTGCCCGGGTCAGGGGTCTCCCCAGGGCGAGTTGCTGGAGGGCTAGATGGAGCGGCGAATCTGCCATTTCCGGTTCGGTTTCGCGGCGACAAGTTAATAAAAAAAGGGGGGCCCAGGCGGGTTGAAAAGTGTACCCGCCGAGGTGTGCTTTTGTCAAATATGACAAGCAGTTGCGCCGCTTGCTCGGGCTCTGGCAGGGGACTAGATTGCGGGCCGTGAGCCGGACCTTCCTTGCCACGCTCCACTACGACGGCACCGGCTTTGTCGGTTGGCAACGCCAACCCAGTGGCCGCTCGGTACAATCCGAATTCGAGCGGGTTCTCGATCGCATCTTCGGCCGCCGGACCGTTGCCCACGCTGCCGGCCGGACCGATGCCGGAGTTCACGCGATTGGCCAGGGGGTGAGTTTCAGCGCTCCGTCCACCTGGACTGATGCAGCACTCCGCCGGGCACTGAACGCCTTGTTGCCCCGCGACTGCTGGGTTCAGTCGGTGCAACTTATGCAGCCCGGCTTCCATGCCCGGAAATCGGCGCTCACCCGGCGTTACCGTTACGACGTTGGAACCGACGAGGCAGCGGCCTCTCCCTTTCGGAGGAACTTCGAGTGGGCGCTCGCTCGCCCGCTCGATCCCGACGCCCTCCTTGGCGCCGCGAGGCTGCTGCAAGGGGAGCATGACTTTCGTGCTTTTGCCGCCAAGGGCGATAAGCCCCACTACCGATGCCGGATCCGAATGGCGGAGTGGGGCCAGCGTCCCGAGCGCCGCGGCATGAGCTTCGAGGTAGAAGCCGATCGATTCCTGCATCACATGGTGCGGATGCTGGTCGGGACGATGGTCGACATCGGGCTCGGCCGGCGTCCGCTTGCCGACATGGCGACGCTGCTCCAGCGGACCGACAACGCCGAGACCAGTCCGCCTGCACCGGCCCAAGGACTCTATTTCGTGGCGGCTACCTATCCGTCGGACCTGTTCGCCACCTCAGCAGGAGAGGCGCATGCGACTGCGGTTCTCGGCTAGCCTCTGCCGGCTGGCGGTCGCCGCCGGGATCCTGGGGTGCCGGGATGGGCCACAGCGGGAGCTGAAGGTTGCCTCAGCGGGCGCCCAGGCCCCGGCGCGGATCACCCAGGTTCGCACCGCCATCGACGCCTCCCGTCGCACAGCCGTGGTCGCCGCTGCGGAGCGAGTGTCACCGGCAGTGGTCTCGATCAACGTGACCTCCCGCCAGCGAGCGACACCCCGCTCTCCCTGGGACTTCTTCTTCGTGCCGGAGGGCGCTCGCCTGGTCCAGGGCTATGGCACGGGATTCGTCATCCGCTCAAGCGGTGTCATCCTCACCAACCAGCACGTGGTGGCCAATGCAGAGCGGGTGGTGGTGACGCTCCCCGACGGCAGCGATCTGCCCGCCACGGTCCTGGGAGAAGACCCGGTGACCGACATTGCGGTGCTGCGGGTAAAGCGTGAGAGTCTACCCGCCGTATCATTGGGCCGCAGCACCGATCTCATGGTGGGCGAATGGGTCGTGGCGTTGGGTAATCCCTACGCGTATTACCTCGGCAACGCCGAGCCCACAGTGACGGTCGGAGTCGTGAGCGCCACCGGGCGTAATATCCTCCCCGGCGGCGACCAAACCGGGCTGTACCTCGACATGATCCAAACCGACGCCGCCATCAATCCGGGAAACTCGGGCGGCCCCCTCACCAACGCGCTGGGCGAGGTGGTGGGCGTGAACTCGTCCATCTTCACGAATAGTGGAGGCTCGGTCGGCCTCGGCTTCGCAATCCCGATCGAGCGGGCCATCCGTGTCGCCGACGAAATCATGAAGAGCGGAACCGTCCGCCGAGCCTGGGTTGGACTTGAGGTGGAAGGCGCCCAGGCGATGCGCGAGTGGAAGAGCCAAGGTGGGGTGGAGGTCGCGAGCATCGCCCCCGGCGGGCCCAGCGCCCGGGCGGGGCTCCGGCCCGGCGACATCATGGTGGAGGCAAACGGACGCCGGCTCCGCAACTTCCTTGACTGGGAGGCGGTAAAGCTGGACCTGCACGTGGGGGATACCATCGATCTGGCCGTTAAGACCGGCAGCGGCACTGCCCGCCGTCGAGTCATCACTGGCGACCTGCCGACCGTCGCCGCCCAGAAGATCACCGTCCTGCAGGATCTCCAGCTGATCGACGTGACCCCGGCCATCCAGGCGGAGCGCGGCATTCGCAGCGAGCAGGGCGCGCTCATCTTCAAGCTCTCGCCCCAGGTGAGTCGGGCCACCGGGCTGCAGCCAGGAGACGTCATTCTCGCGATCAACCGCTCGCCGGTTCGCAGCGCCGCCCAGGTATCCGATCTCCTCAACGTACCGCCGGGCCAGGTGGTGCGGATCTATCTCGAGCGCGCCGGTCAGGTGACCTTCACCGACCTGGTGTTCCGATGAGCGACGACCGCTGGCGGTCTCCTCTGGGCACCCGATACGCCTCACCCGCCATGCAGACGCTCTGGGGAGAGGCTCGGCGGGTAGCGCTGTGGCGGCGGCTCTGGCTGGCGCTGGCGGAGACCGAGCGGGAGCTGGGGCTGGACATCCCCGAGACTGCGATTCGCCAGATGCGCGACCACCTGGAGGACGCCGACCTGGCCGCGGCGGCGCGCTACGAGCGCCGTTTCCGCCACGATGTCATGGCCCACATCCACGCCTTCGGAGATCAGGCGCCAGGCGCGCGACCGTATCTGCATCTTGGCGCCACCAGCGCGTTCGTCACCGACAACGCCGACCTTGTGCTGATGCGGGACGGCCTTCGGCTGCTGCTGGGGCGACTTATCGCGGTGCTGGGCGCGCTGGAGCGGTTCGCCGCTCGGTTCGCCACGTTGCCTTGCCTCGCCTACACCCACTTTCAGCCGGCCCAGCTCACCACCGTGGGCAAACGGGCAGCGCTCTGGATGCAGGACTACGCCCTGGATGTCGAGGAGGTCGCCTACCGGATCGAAACGCTCCGCCTGCGCGGCTGCAAGGGCACGACCGGCACTCAGGCCTCCTTCCTCCAGCTCTTCGGCGGCAGCCACGAGAAAGTTCGTGAGCTGGATCGCCGAGTCGCGGCCAGGCTCGGGTTCAGCGAGACCTTTGCGGTGACGGGTCAGACCTACACCCGGAAGACCGACAGCGCGGTGCTGGACACGCTCAGCGGGATCGCACAGTCAGCGTCGAAGATGGCGGGCGACCTTCGGCTGCTGCAGCACGAGGGCGAGCTGCTCGAACCGTTCGAGTCGGAGCAGGTGGGCTCCAGTGCCATGGCCTACAAGCGCAATCCCATGCGCGCGGAACGAATCAGCGGCCTGGCCCGCTACGTCATCTCGCTTCCGGCCAACACCGCGCAGACCGCCGCCAGCCAATGGCTCGAGCGCAGCCTCGACGACAGCGCCAATCGGCGGCTCACTCTGCCCGAGGGATTTCTCGCCACCGACGCGATCCTGGTGCTCGCCACCAACATCGCGGCCGGCCTCGAGGTGCGGGAGGATGTCATCCGGCGGCATGTGGCGGAGCAGATGCCGTTCATGGCAACTGAGCGCTGGCTGATGCTCGGGGTAGAGGCCGGCGGCGACCGGCAGGCACTGCACGAGGTGATCCGCCGGCACAGTCTGGCCGTCGCGGAGGCGGTGAGCCGGGGCGAGACGAACGATCTGCTCAGCCGCCTGGCCGGAGATCCCGCTTTCCGCTCGGTGCCGGCCGCCCGGCTTCAGGCCGAGCTCGAGCCGGCCAATTACACCGGCCGGGCGCCGCAGCAGGTTCAGGAGTTCATCGAGGAGTACCTGAGACCTCTGCTCGCCCGCATCCGGCCTCTCGCCGCGGAAGCCGAATCGGCGGAGGTGGTGGTATGAAAGCGCCTTCAGCTCCTCTGGTTCAAAGCCGACTGACGCTGCCGCTCCTCCGCAGGGGCAAGGTCCGCGAGGTGTACGAAGTCGATGCCGAGCGCCTGCTCTTGGTCGCGAGTGACCGGGTCAGCGCGTTCGATGTGATCATGCGCGAGCCGGTCCCCCGCAAGGGAGCAGTTCTCACCCAGATCAGCGCATTCTGGTTCGAGCAGCTGGCCGACGTCTTTCCATCGCATTATCTGACCGCCCGGACTTCCGAGGTCATCAAGCAGGTTCCCGCTCTTGCAGGCATGGAGCGAGAGCTGGCCGGCCGCAGCATGCTCGTCCGACGAGCTCCTCCGGTCCCGTTCGAGTGTGTGGTGCGGGGCTATCTCTCCGGGTCAGCCTGGGCCGAGTACCGCAGCCAGGGCACATTGGCCGGTGAGCCGCTGCCCACGGGGCTCAGGGAGAGCGACCGGCTGGAGCCACCGCTCTTCTCTCCGGCAACCAAGGCGGAGACCGGCCACGATCTCAATGTCACGTTCACGACTATGAGCGGCGCGGTGGGGGTCGAGCTTGCTACCCGGCTGAGGGATGCGAGCTTCGCGGTGTACCGGGCCGGCCGCGACCACGCGGCCCGACGGGGGATCATCATTGCGGACACCAAGTTTGAATTCGGGATCGACGCCGCCGGCACTCTGCGACTGATTGACGAGCTACTG
This sequence comes from Gemmatimonadales bacterium, assembly GCA_035649975.1. Taxonomy (GTDB): domain Bacteria; phylum Gemmatimonadota; class Gemmatimonadetes; order Gemmatimonadales; family GWC2-71-9; genus CAVVWJ01. Next base: position 942 of record DASRIN010000645.1, on the reverse strand, counting down.
ACGCCAGATTCGTCCCGGTTCTGGCCGGCTGACTTCTACCAGCCCGGGCAGGCACAGCCCAGCTTCGACAAGCAGCCCCTGCGTGACTATCTGGCCTCCCTCAAAGCCGCGAGCCAATGGACCGGAGAGGCCCCGCCTCCCTCGCTTCCGCCCGAGGTCGTTCAGGCTACCAGTCGCCGCTATCTCGAGGCCTATCGTTTGCTGACCGGGAACGAGCTGAGCGAGGATCTGTGATCAGGACAGCACCGGAGGGACGCTGGTTCATAGTCGGCGCCTGGGCAATTGCCCTAGCCCTGTGGGTCGCCGCGGTTCGCTCCGGCACTCCGGGTTGGTGGATTGTGGCTGTGGTCTGGACCCTGCTCGCCATCTGGGTCGTCGCGTTCTTCCGCGACCCGGAGCGATCGGGTCAACGGGGGGAGCGGCTGATCCTGGCACCCGCCGATGGGAAAGTGGTTGGAATTACCGAGCTGGAGGAGCCGGCGTTCTTTCGCGGGCCGGCGTTGCGGATCTCGATATTCATGAACGTGTTCAACTGTCACGTGAACCGTTATCCGACCAGCGGAACGGTTCGGTATCGGCAGTACAATGCGGGCAAGTTCGGCCACGCTGCGGCGGAGAAGTCCAGTCTCGACAACGAGCAGTCATCGGTGGGACTGCTGACTGATCGTGGCCAGGTTCTGATCCGGCAGATTGCCGGCCTGATCGCCCGGAGGATCGTGACCGACCATGAAGTAGGGACTCAGGTGCAGCAGGGGCAGCGGCTGGGGATGATCCGGTTTGGCTCCCGAGTCGATCTCTTTCTGCCCCGGAATACCAAACTCCTGGTCAAGACCGGCGACAACACTCTGGTGGGGGTCACGGTGGTAGCTGAATGGAGCTGAGACAGCGAGGGGAGGGTCTGCGGCGTCCCACGATGCGGCACGTCGTCGTGGTCATGCCCAG
>DASRIN010000644.1:0-4051 GCA_035649975.1 Gemmatimonadales bacterium | reverse complement strand
ACCTCGGGATTTAATCTGAGGTCGGTCGTACCCAGGAAGAGCTGATCGGAGCCCAGGTCTCGCTTCAGCGAGTACATCGCCTGAGCCAGGCCTCCACGCGCCTTCTCCGTGTCACTTTCGGGCCAGAGATAGGCCAGGAGTTTCTCCCGACTCATGCCGGACTGGCCGGCTCGAGCCAGCAGAACGAGGAGTGCCAGCCGCCGCCGCTGGGTTGCCGCACCAGCTGGGGCACCCGCATCGCTTTGGAGCGTCAGGCCGCCGAAGGTCTTGAGCCGAAGCATGACACCTAAGCTAGACTCCGGAGAAAAGCCGACAAGATTTGCTTTCTAAGGTTGCGCGTGCCGTTCTTTTCAGGGTGACTCCACCAGGCCGAAATCATGAGTGACCCTAGTAATCCATTTGCCGCCCTCTCGCTCATCGTAGCTCCGGCGGTCCTCACCAACGCCTCCTCGATCCTCATCCTGAGCACCAGTAACCGATTGGCTCGAGCCATCGACCGGGCTCGGGCGCTGGCCGGCCAGCTGGAGCTGCCGGATGGGGTTCCCAGCCGATTTACCGGCCTGCGCCTCAAGGAGCTAGCCAGCTCGGAGCACCGGGCGCTCCTGCTGCTGAGCGCGCTGCGACTCTTCTACGCCTCACTCGGAGCGTTCGCTGGCGCGGCGCTCACCTCGCTGCTGGGCGGAGCCCTGGCTGAGACTCGACAGGGCGCCCTCCCCACCGCTTTCGAGCTGGTTGCCGTTGGAGCTGGGTTTATCGGTGTCGCCGGGCTGATTGCCGGCTGCGTCCTGCTTCTGCGAGAGACCCGGATTGCGGTGCTGGTGGTCAGCGAGGAGGCGACCCTCCTGCGCGACCATTTCGCCCATCGCGCCTCGTCCTGAGGTCCTCTTCCCGCCCGGATTCCCCAACGGCGTTAAGTTGATACTGAACGAATTAACCTTCTTTGCCGCCGCTCGTCTCCCGGGCCGGCGGAGGGGAAACCGATGGACCGAGCAACCGCGCATTTCATAGAGACGATGGGGCTGGCCCTCGAATCCGATGGGCTGCCCCGAATTGCCGGGCGCATCTTTGGCCTGCTGCTGGTCAGCGAAGAAGCCCGTTCGCTGGATGACCTGGCCGCCGAGCTCCAAGTAAGCAAGGCGAGCGTCAGTACCAACGCCCGGCTGCTGGAGCAGAGGGGAGTGCTGGAACAGGTTGGCCGCCCGGCCGACCGGCGGGACTACTATCAGGTGCCCCGCGACCTGTTCAGCAACACCATGGCCCAGCGACTGGCCCGCTGGCAGCGATTCCACGAAGCGGTGACCTCCGCCCGGACCAACCTTCCTATTCAGAGCCCCGAGGTGCTACAGCGCCTCGAGGAGTACGGCGAGGCATACGCTCACATGTCTAGAGTCATCCGTGATGCCCTGGCTCGCTGGCAGGCTTCCCGCAAGAACAAGATGAGCAAGGCTGGAGTCTCATGAGGCTCATGTCGCACCCGCTGAATCGCGCCTCGGCCCCCACCATTGCCATCCTTCTGGTCGCCGCCTGCGCCAAGAAGGATCCACCCCCACCGCCGCCGGTGCCGGTCACCGTCGCCACCGCCGAGCGGCGCGCAGTGCCGTTCGAGCTGGCCGCGACCGGGACAGTTGAGCCATTGCAGACAGTAGCCGTCCAGGCCCAGGTCGGAGGCATCCTCCGGCGGATAGGGTTCAAGGAGGGTCAGGAGGTTCAGCGGGGGCAGGTGCTCTTCGAGCTGGATGCCCGGCCCTACCAGGCAGCGCTGAATCAGGCCCTGGCGGCCCTGACGCGCGACAGCGCCCAGGCCGCCAATGCGGCCCAGGATGCCGGCCGCTACCAGGCGCTGGCGGAGAAACAGTATGTCACCGAACAGCAGTACCAGCAGGTGCGCACCAATGCGACCGCCACCCAGGCCACTCTGGCGGGAAGCCGGGCCGCGGTAGACGAGGCGCGACTGAACCTTCAGTACGCCACCATCCGGGCTCCCATCACCGGACGAACCGGCAGCCTGCTCATCCGCGAGGGCAACCTCATCCGGGCCACTGCAGCACAACCGCTGGTGACCATCAACCAGATTCGGCCGATTCTGGTTCGGTTCGCCGTGCCCGCGCCGAATCTGCCTCTCCTGCAGGAGCATCGCGGCAAGGACCTCGTGGTGCGGGCCGAGCCGGGAGGCGGCGGCTCGCCCAGTGAGGGCTCCCTGACCTTCATCGACAATGCCGTGGATACCGCGACCGGGACTATTCTGCTGAAGGGGCGCTTTCCCAATGACGACGGGTCGCTCTGGCCCGGCGCCTTTGCCAATGTCAGGCTCCAGCTCTACGTCGAGCCCGACGCTCTGGTGGTGCCGGCCTCAGCCATCGTGGCGGGCCAGCAGGGCAGCTTTGTCTTTGTGATTCAGAAGGACAGCTCGGCGGCCACCCGGGCGGTCACGGTCAGCCGGACCACGGGCGACTATGCCGTGATCAATGGAGACGTGCAGCCGGGAGACCGGGTCGTCACCGACGGACAGCTTCGCCTGCGCCAGGGCTCGAAGGTCCAGATCAAAGCCGCCGCCGATTCCTCGCGGTTGGGAGCGTTATGAACTTCACCGAGCTGTTCATCCGTCGGCCGGTCATGACCACCCTGGTGATGGCGGGCATCCTGATCTTCGGCCTGGTCGCCTACCGGCAGCTGCCGGTGAGCGATCTCCCCGCGGTGGACTATCCCTCCATCTCGGTGTCGGCCAGCCTGTCCGGGGCCAGCCCGGAGACGATGGCGTCATCGGTCGCCACCCCACTGGAGAAGCAGTTCTCCACCATCCCCGGGGTGGAAGCCATGACCTCCACCAGCACCCAGGGAAGCACCACCATCTCCCTGCAGTTTGCCTTGAGCCGCGACATCGACGCCGCCGCTCAGGACGTCCAGGCCGCCCTCTCCCAGGCCCAGCGGCAGCTACCCCGCGACGTGCTCCCGCCCAGCTACCGCAAGGTGGACCCGTCGTCGCAACCTATTCTCTACTACGCGCTGCGCACCACTACGCTCCCGCTGCCTCAACTCAACGAGTACGCCGAGACCTTCCTGGCCCAGCGGCTGTCCACCATCGACGGTGTGGCGCAGGTGCAGGTCTTCGGGTCCATGAAGTATGCGGTCCGGATTCAGATCGATCCCCAGCAGCTGGCCTCCCGTAACATCGGCATCGACGAGGTCTCGACCGCGATCGAGAACGGGAACGTGAACCTGCCCACCGGCATTCTCTGGGGGACGGACAAGGCGTTCGCGGTCGAAAGCCAGGGACAGCTCAACAGCGCAGCGGACTTCGGAGCCCTAGTGGTGACCTATAGAGACGGAGCTCCGGTCCGTCTGCGCGACCTCGGGCGGGTCATCGACAGCATCCAGGACACCAAGCGGGCCAGCTGGTTCAACGGCCAGAGAGCGGTGGTCCTGGCGGTCCAGCGGCAGCCGGGCACCAACACGGTGGCCGTGGCCGAACGGGTAAAGGCCGAGGTCGAGCGGTTGCGGCCCCAGATCCCTCCGGCCATCGAAATCGCGACGCTCAACGACCGGTCGCTGACGGTCAAGGCGTCGGTGACCGACGTGAAGTTCACTCTGTTCCTGGCGCTGTGCCTCGTGGTCATGGTGATCTTCCTGTTTCTGCGGAATCTCCGGGCCACCATGATCCCCAGCCTGGCCCTGCCGATGTCCCTGGTAGGGACCTTCGCCGTGATGTACCTGCTGGGTTACAGTCTCGACAATCTCTCGCTGATGGCTCTCACGTTGGCTGTGGGGTTCGTGGTTGACGACGCCATCGTGGTGCTCGAGAACATCGTCCGCCACATCGAGAAGGGCGAATCGGTGATGCAGGCGGCCATCCGGGGCAGCCGGGAGATCAGCTTCACCGTGCTTTCCATGACGCTGTCCCTGGTTGCGGTGTTCATCCCGGTGCTGTTCCTGGGCGGACTGATCGGCCGGCTGTTCCAGGAGTTTGCGGTGACCATCGGCGTCGCGATCCTGGTGTCCGGCTTTGTCTCCCTGACCCTGACCCCGATGCTGTGCAGCCGCTGGCTCAAGCCGC
>DASRIN010000643.1:0-5421 GCA_035649975.1 Gemmatimonadales bacterium | reverse complement strand
TCCGCTCCCCGGTGCTCGACTTGCTCGGAGCGCAGCAGCCGGCCGCCGACCACCAGAATCTCCCCCTCGACCGAGGCACCCGGCAGCAGGTACAGAGTACCGTTCGCCACCGCAATTCCGCCTGCCACCCGGCCGGCAATGCGCAGCGAGCCCCGATAGAGCGCGAGCTTCCCCTCGAACCGGCTTCCCGGCGGCAAGGTGACATCGCCCTGCATCCGGGTGGTTGCCGAGTCGTTGTAAAAGGCGATCAGATCGGTGACCACCTCAGCTGGTGGACCTCCGCGCACCAATGAGTCAATCGGACGCGCGTTGGGGTCGATCACGATGACACTGTCTTGACCTAGGAGCGGGCGGACCAGCGTCAGCATGAGGCAGCATGCCATCAAGCGCATGAATGTCCTGGGTGCGAGCACGATGGGGTTACAACTCGACGTCGGCGCTCTTCTCTACTCCGAGCCGCCGCATGCGCCGGTACAGGTTGGCCCGGTCGGTCTGCAGAATTCTGGCGGCTTCGGCCATGTTGCCCTGCGCCTGCGCTACCGCCGAGGCGATCAGGTCGCGTTCGTAATCGTCGAGAGCGTCGGTCAGGGATCGGCCTAATAGGGCAGGGGAGGGGGAGCTGACCGGTGCGTTGCCTCGGAGGACCTGGCGAACCTCGGAGCCGTCGATCACCGGGCCACTGAGAATGCTCAGCCGCTCGACCAGATTAGCCAGCTCCCGCACGTTGCCCGGCCAGGAGTACGCGGCGAGTGCTGCCAGAGCGTCATCGGTGAATCTGGCGGCGTGTCCGGGGCGGACCCGCTCGGCCAGGTGGGTCACCAGAGCAGGGAGATCTTCCAGCCGCTGCCGCAGCGGCGGAAGCTCGACGGGAAACACACTTAGCCGAAAGTAGAGATCCTCTCGAAAGCTCCCGCTGGTTACGGCGTCACCGAGCTGCCGGTTGGTGGCGGCGATGATCCTGGTGTCGATCCGGGTCGAGTTCTCGGCCCCGATCCGCTGCAGCTCGCCGGTCTCCAGAGTGCGGAGGAGCTTAGCCTGTGCCTCCTGACTCAGGTCGCCCACCTCGTCCAGGAAGAGGGTGCCGCCGTCGGCCAGCTCGAAACGGCCGAGTCGGCGCTCGGTGGCGCCGGTAAAGGCGCCCCGCTCGTGGCCAAACATCTCGGACTCGACCAGGTCCCGGGGAATGGCGGCGCAGTTGACGGTGACAAACGCCCGGCCCTTGCGTCGACTGGCTGCGTGAATGGCGGCGGCAACAAGCTCCTTGCCCGTCCCCGACTCGCCGGTGATCAGGACCCGGGCCTCGGTCGGGGCAACTCGCGCCATCAGGGCTCGCACCTGCTGCATGGCCGGTCCGCTGCCGATGAGGCTGGCGCGGCGGCCCAGCTCCGCCTGAAGCGCGCGATTCTCCGCCCGGGTTCGATTCAGCTCCAGGGCTGCTCGAACGGTCACCAGCACAGCCTCAGGGCTGAGCGGCTTTTCCAGGAACTGAAACGCACCCAGCTTCACGGCCCGGACTGCATCAGTGAGTTGGGCCTTGCCGCTCATCATGATCACCGGGGGCGCATCCCCCCGGTCGCGCATCAGAGAGAGGGTTTCCAGGCCATCCGGGCCTGGGGGCATCAGCAAGTCGAGCAAGACGACGTCAGGATCGGCTTCTTCCAGCAGCAGCAGGGCCGCATTGCCGTTGGGCGCCTCGGTGACACCGAATCCTTCGCTTTGTAGCAGGGCACCCAGCATCCGCCGGATGTTGGCCTCGTCATCCACCAGGAGGACTTGCGCGCTGTCGGTCATTTAGCGGCCATTCGCACCACGAATGTCGCGCCGCCGCCGGGCGTTTCCATGAGGGCGATCGAGCCGCCGTGCATTTCAATGGTTTGCTTGACCAGCGCCAATCCCAGACCGGTCCCTCCCGGCTTCCCGGTGCAATACGGATCGAAGATCCGATCGGCCAGCTCAGGCGGAACGCCCGGACCGTGGTCGCGGATCTCGATGCGAACGCCTCCGCCTCCATTCTCCGGACCGGAGATGATCTCCAGCTGCCCCTGTTCCTCGCATGCCTCGGCCGCATTCCGCAGGATATTGCTGAATGCGCGCCGCAGCGGGTCGTAGTGCCCCAGCACTACCGGAGTCTGCGGGTCGAGCTGGAGACGAGCCTCCATGGTCCCGGGAAGTGAGGTCCGGCTCAGCTCGGCCAACAGCTCGGTGAAATCGACCGGGGCCGCCGGGCCTTCGGGTAAGCGCCCGAACTCGGTGAATTCCCGGGCCAGCTGCTCCAGCCGGTCGGCCTCGGCTGCGAGCACCTCGACGGTCTCCCGCTGGGCGCTACTCGCGCTGCGGGAGAGCTGCGCGATTGCGAGGCGCATTGGGGTCAGCGGATTCCGCATTTCGTGGGCGACCCGCCTGGCGGTCTCCCGGAAGGCCCGTAGCCGCTCGGCCTCGAGTTCCTGGCTTCGTGCCCGCTCCAGCCCGCCGGCCATTTCGCGTAGCGCAGTCCGCAAGGCGGCAAACTCCGGCGCGCCCCGGCGAGGTCGGTCCGGCGGAAGCGGCTCCATCCGCCGGATGTTCCCGGTCCACCCGATGAGGTCCTCGATGGGGCGGCTGAGCTGGCGAGACAGATGACCCCCGAACCGGATGGAGGCATAGATAAAGGCGCCTCCCACCAGCAGGATGAGAAGACCGAGACCAGCGTAGTAATACCGCTGGAAGGTATCTGCCCGCTGAAACTGGCCAATGGCGCTGTTCAACTTGGTGGCGTGATCGGCCAGAGCCCGGCGCTCTTCGATCTGCAGCCGAGTCGAGTCGATTGTCTGCAGCAAGACCCTTCCCGAGGTGGCTACGCCTTCAATGGCATCGCGGGCGCCGGGCGCGCGGGTCGTCGAACGGATGGTCAGACCCCAGCCCAGGATCGCCAGTGCGGTGGGGACCGCGCCCAGGCAGATCAAGATCAGGAGGATTCGCTGGTGAAAGGAGAGTCGCATGTCTGCCCGAAATTAAGCCGCGTCGCGGAGCCGGCCCGACCAACCACAAGGCCGAGGGTGCCTGCTACCCACTCCGACCAGGGTACAGCCGAGTATCCCATAAGATGAGGAACAATTCCGAGCCCTACCAGCAGGACCAGGAGAAACCAAGGCCACTGGTACCACCCCGCCCTCGCCCGGCTGGTCCAGTAGCCGATGGGAACCATCCACCCGACTATCCATAGTCCGGTCAGCCAGGGAACCTCACTCCCATAAGCGTAGTGAAATGGAACGAGCAGGCTCCACCCCAGGCTGGGGCTCAGGATTTGCTGCCGCCGCATTCGGTTGGATGCCGAGGTCGCCACTGCCCAGAGGGTGTCGGCCCGCTCTCCTGCGGCGAGCCGTAATCGGGTCCCCGCAGGTCCCTGGAGCACGCCGTGCAACTGAAGCGCTGGGGACCGGAGCCGCCAGGCCCGCGCCCGGGCGGGCATCTGCACGACGAGATCTCGGCCCCCGGCCTCGACCGACATGACTCTGCCGCGTTGCCTCAACAGCTTGAAGATCGCGGACCACCCTGGCGCTGGTCCGCCGGCCAGAATCTCGATCTCGAGGTGAACCAGCCCGCTTCGGATTCGCTCGGCCAAGCCGGCTGGCAGCGGTGTCGAGTCCCCCTCGACCGCCATCCCAGACACCGATGCTGAAGTGACCATCACCTCGTACGCGGCGCCTTCAGGGCTTGCGGATGCCCACGCGGCCCGGAGCTCACCCGAGGGAGCCCAGGGCCGCAGCAGTGCCGCCGTTGCAGCCTGAGTCGCCCACCAAGCCAGCACGCCTGCCAGGCCCAGAACTCCTGCTGCCCTGCGCCCGGGCCAAAGCACGTCCCCGTGGCGCACACCTAGGATGACCCCGACCCAGGACCCTGCTGTGTTGGTAAGCAGATCGCTCAGACTGGGATCTCGACCCGGGATGCCGAGGTACTGCAGTGATTCGACGGCAAAGGAGATCACGATCCCGGTGAGCACTACTGATCTGACCCGGAGCTGGAGCAGCGTCAGGCCGGCGCCCAAGGGGACGAACAGCAGGACGTTGTTCAGGACGTCCACTCCTCCCTGATCGCCGCAGACCAGGCACCACAGGGAGGTGCTCCGGGCCGCCGCGGCTTGTTGGGGGAACGGGATGAGAGTGGTGACGGCGATGAGCAGCAGCCCGAAACCGGTGAGGAAGACTCCAGTTCGGCGCCTCAGGAGAGTCTAGACCCGCGACTGACGATCGGCTCTCACGATCACCGGGGAGCCGAGCTTATTAGTCAGCCCCAGTAGGCGGCCCGGGACTTCGGCCGTCTTGCTGAGGAGCGCCTGATTGGCGAGCCGGTGCAGGACCATGGGCCAGAGGAACTGGGCCTCTTCGGTCCGGACCGCGAACCCCTGGTCGGTAAATGCGTTGCGGATCTCGAAAGGGGAAAAGATCCTGAAGCGCCGGGTGTTGAGCTCGAGTCCGCGCTTCATCGGGAAAAAGTAAGCTGAGACGATGTTGGCGCTGCGGGAAGACGGATAGTCGACCACCACCGATCGCGACGCTACCCGGCAGAGCTCCGCAATGAGCCCAGTCCAATCCACGCTGTGAGGCAGGAGCCGGAGACATACCGCCGCATCGAACGCACCCTTCGGATAGGGCAGGGCCCGAAGATCGACGACCTCGAATCGGCAATGGCCGTTCTGAATCCAGGGTTGAAGCCGGTGACCGCATTGGGGGTCGCTTCCCACCACAGTGACATCATAACCCGCCTCGACCAGCGGTGGCGTGATCTGGGCATGACCTCCGCCAACGTCCAGCACCGACGCCCCTGCCGGCAGGGCACGAAGCAGCTTCAGAGTGATGCGAGTTTGGGTCTCGATGAACCAGCGGCCAACCGCCCCGGCGAATCGCCGGGCGTAGTCTTCCGAGGAGGCTGCAATGTCGGCGTTTTCGACCAGGCCATCCGCATGACCACCCGCAGGATCGTTCGGGTCACCTTGGGAAGAGCTAGAGTGGTGGTCCATATCGAGAAGCTAGAGTCGGCCGTAGTGACTGTCCACCGCGGGAGCAGCGGGTGATCTGGATCACACTTCGTTGCAGGGCAGTCAGATGCATCACACCGTGCTCCCGATGGGTCGCATTACATTCAGAAGCGCGGAAGAAACCCAAGGGGAGCTCGACCCATTTCATATAGGATTTTCAGCCAGATGTCGGTGCCGCTCGAGACCGCCGTGTCGCATGGAGTTGCGTTGGATAGGGGTAACCGTCCCGGCAGAGTGCGTCCGCTACGGATCGGACTTATGCTCCGCGGAGTGGACGAGTACGACGGCGCCGGCGTGTATATCCGGCAACTCTGTGATGCCCTCTTTCAGGTAGACAGCTTCAACCACTACATCGTGTTTTACATGAGCGACCAACAGCTCGGTCGCTATGCCCATGTGGCCAACGT
>DASRIN010000642.1:0-3618 GCA_035649975.1 Gemmatimonadales bacterium | reverse complement strand
GCTGGTTCTGCAGACCCCGCAGCAGTATTGCCTGCAGTTTGCCCCAACCGCGTCCTCCGAAGACTATCTCATCGGCATCCAATCCACCTCCGACGTGGTCTCCAGCCTGACTCCGGCTCGGCTGACGGCGGTTGCTGCGCCGGGACCGAGCACGGTCCCCCTGGCCCAGCTGGCGCGGCGGTCCACTTCAGCCCGGCAATTCAGCGCGCTCAGCGACTCCAGGTTGGAGGCGATGAAGCGGCGTGCTGCCGCCGAGTCGAGGCTACGCGCAGAGGAGCGGCAGCAGATCCTTCCTATGCTGACTCGGATGCGATCCCGTCAGCTGTCGCTGCAGCGGGCTGCGGCCATTCCGCCGGTCGTACAGCCTGGTGACCAGGTCCCCATAAACTTTCCCGGTCCCAACAATACCTGTACCTCGGTGGTCGAAATTCAGACCGTGGTTCGAGTGATCGGTCAGCATGGCATCTGGCTCGAGGACCAGGACAACCCTGGCGGCGGTCTAACTCAAGCCGACATTCAGGGCCTGAGCGATGAGTTCGATAGCCGGATCTACCCCACTGTGACCGGCTACTTCGGCTCGCCCACGGACATCGATCAGAATGGCAAGATTGCAGTCGTGCTGACCGGGCGAATCAACGAGCTATATCCTGACGTTGCCGGTCTGGTCACTGCCGCTGACTTATTCCCCAGCTCGGTCTGCGCCTCCAGTGATGAGGGGGAGGTCTACTATAGTTTCGTTCCCGACCCGACCGGAGAGCTGGGCGATCCCATCAGCAGTGAGGCAGTTCTCCATGTAGCGGTGCAAACCATAGCCCACGAATTCACCCACCTAATCCAGTTCGGCCAGAGGCATATCCTGCATGATAACCCGCCCCACCCGGTCTGGATGATCGAGGGGCAGGCGATGCTGGCCGAAGAAATAACCGGCCATGCCTACGAGGGCCGCGGTCCGGGTCAGAACTACGGAGTAGAGATCGTCTTCAACGAGGATGATCCCTCATCGCTCGACTGGTACTTCACCCAATTCCTCGGGTTGTTTTTCTATTACGGCTTTCGCGATGACGTGTCCCGAGTTCCCAATGCGCCCGAGCAGTGCAGCTGGTTGGCGAGGAAGCCCGAGAATCCGGGCCCCTGCACCCCCGGCCTCGAGGTCTACGGGCCACCCTGGGCGCTGCTGCGGTGGATGTCGGATCAGTTCGGGCGAAATTACCCCGACGGAGAGAGCGGGCTCCATCGAGCCTTGATCCTCAGTCCATCGGAGGGTTACGGTAGCCTCGCGGCAGTCTCCGGGGTTCCGATCCAGACCTTGCTCGCCCAATGGGCCGCCAGTCTGTACGTCGACGACCGGGTGCCGGGCGCAGCTGCGAGCCTTCAGCTTCCCAGCTGGAACCTGCTCGACATCGAAAATGGTGTGCCCGAGAGCGCGCGTCTCGTCCCCCGTTCCCGCAGCTTTGCCGGCTTTACCGACGCCTTCAGTGTGAGAGCCGGATCCACTGCCTACTTCCGAGTCAGCGGCGCCGCCCATCCGGGTACCGCCATTCGGATCCGGACACCGACGGACCAACCGCTTCCCAGCATCATGCAGGTCTTCGTGGTGAGGCTGCAATGAGATCACTCTCAGGTATCCTCTGGTTGCTGCTGGCCGCCGCCTGCTCCCGGGCCGGTAACACCGATAGCACGCAGGCCCCGGCTCGCAGCCCTGAATACCACGGGAAGGTGGTGATCAGCGGGAGTGAGCCGACCACATCGGTCCAACTGGTCGGGAGCGACGGAAACATGGAACTGGTAGGAGACCTGGAGCCCGAATTACGGCGGCTGGCCGGCGCGACCTTGGCAGTGCATGGCTCGCTCGAGGGGCAACCACCGGCCCGGCGGCTGGACGTCGAGAGCTACGAGATTACAGAGATCGATGGGGAGCCGCCCTCGACCGGAGTACTTCAATCAAGGGATGGATACCTTTGGCTCGTGGGAAGAGACACCCTCAAGGTGGTTGGCGCACCGGAGGCGCTTCAGGCCAAGGCGGGCGCCAAGGTCTGGATCGTGGGTGCGCGCTCCGGCTCCGAGCTTGCCGTCCAGTCCTACGGTGTTATTCGGGAGTAGCTTTGCGAGGGCGCAATCCCACGATAGCTTTCAGCAGGCAGGCTCCCCCCGCGTCTGCCCCGGGGGGAGCCTTTTTCATGCCGCCAATCCGTTCCAGGAAGGAAGCCGAGCACTGGCTCGCGAGACGCCTCGCGCTGGAAGGACCTGGTCTATGGACCGTCCAGCAATACCAGGAGCTGGGGAAAAAGCTGGCCCGGGACTACCGGCCGAGCGGCCCCCGGTGGCGGGTCAAGCATTGGACCGATGGGCCGGAGGGGATGCCGGCATATGTGGTCACCCGCGGAGGTGGATTTGGCATTCACCGGGTGGATGACCAGGAGAGAGCGTTCGAGAAAGCCGATGCCGTGATGCACGCGCTCAACGCCCTCGACGCCCTGATGAGCAAGTCGGGCCAGGCGGTCTGACGCACCGCACCACCGAGAGCCACTACTGTGGCGACCACATCGTGGGACTCCCGTTGGACTGGAACTGGGTGGTCTCCCCGACGATGACTCCTGCGCCATTGATATCGCTCGCGGCATTGTCCTCTTCGTCGCCCACGTCCGCTGCTGGATTGAGGAGAGGCAGCAGGGTGACTTGCCCGTCAGCCAGGACGAATCCTCGTCCGCCGGTCGGTGTCATGAGACTGCCTACGATACGGCCGTTTCGAATGCCGGTCGCCACGCTGCGTGGGGTCGACCCTAGAGGCAAATTCCTCATGATGCCGCCGGAGTAGCGGAAGGCTCGGCGGTTCCTTTCCCCGACCACGACCCCGAAGGGGTTGATGGCATGTGCCGTTCCCGAGTCGGCGGACCCCGCCAGCAGATCCTGCATGACTCCGTTCTGCCACAGGAAGGGGTGGCGAATGCCGGCCGCTGTCTCGCTCCAGCCGACGACCTGCCCGGCATCGTTGATGTCCAGGGCGGTGCTGTTCCGGCCGCCCAGCGTACCGAGATCGGTCATCACGCCACTCTTCTTCAGAAAGGCATGGACGAAGGGGGCGCCATTGGGGTCTCGCGGGTCACCGGTGAGCTGGCTGTGTCCCACGATGTGACCTTTGTTATTGATCGCCAAGGCCCGGCTGACGCTCCCACCTAACGTACCGATGCCCGTCATCGTCCCGTTCACCCACCGGAATGCGCGGATCTTGCCCCGGGCATTCTCGCTGTAGCCGACCACCTGCCCGAGGTCGTTGATGTCCTGTGCCCAACTGTTGGCGCCTCCCAGGGTACCCAGGCGTGTGCCGGTGCCGCTCTTCCAGATCCATCCACTCCACACATCAAAGGGCCGGCCCAGGAACGACGTTCCCGCCACCTGACCGGCGGCATTGATGCTGCTGGCGGAGCCTCCCTCTACTGGAAAGGGAATGTTTATGTCCTGGGCCAGGTAACCAACCGCGGCTGCCGCGGCCGGGCTCGCATGCTCCTGTGGCTCAGTGGGCGTTGTGCTCTCCTCACACGCACCGAGCGCGAGCAGGCAGAGCGTGAACGCCAGTTTCAAACCCGAGACGTGACGGCTCATGTTTGCCCCTCACGGGTG
>DASRIN010000641.1:0-2499 GCA_035649975.1 Gemmatimonadales bacterium | reverse complement strand
GCCCGCTCGATCGTGAAGACAACGTCCCGCGCGGTGACCGGAGCTCCGTCTTGCCAGTGGGCGCGGGGATCCAGTTCGAACACCAGGGTGAGCGAGTCACGTCTGCTCCAGGATTTCGCCAGAAGCGGAACGAATCCTCGGTCTCCCGCCGTCAGCAGGGTGGGCCCCAGCCCGGCCAGGCGCAGGAAGAGCTGATCGGCCAGCTCGAGGTTGCCGACGGAGGCGGCCGCACCCTCCATCAGCGTTGGAATGGGCATGGTGGCTTGCTGGCCCGTGACAATCACGATGCTGCTGCGAGGCGCCCGATCCGACTGCGCAGCCGCGGCGGCGGGTACGAGAACGGTCACGGCGGCAAGAAGGAATGTCCGTGGCGTCAACAGCGTCAAGGAGTCTCCAACGAGCAGATCCGGCTGGGGGGTTTTGCGGAATCTAGCGGAACTATCGGCTCCACGTCCACGCGGAGGATTGAAAGAGCTCGAAGCGGGAGGCTGCGGCCCGGAGGATCGGTGAAGGGTCGGGTGCCCTGTCCCAGTCGCCGGGCCAACCTTCCGGGACCTGATCGCTGAGCGTGGCCGCGATCTCCTGAGGCAGGAGTGGACGGCCGGTATTGTCCGCCAGGGTGAAGGAGCCCCTGGTTGGCGAATGCGATTGTGGGTGGCGGCAATCCCGCAGCAAATCCTCCACCAGGCTCTGGTCGTTCTCGAGAAGGACAGAGCCGTGCTGAAGCAGCGCTGGGCCCCGCCGAAGTTGCGCGCTCCCGATGATCTTTCGTTGACTCACCAGGACCTCGCCTCCGGCGGGTTGGGCAAAGCATGGCCCGCTGTCAAGCGCCGCAGTCCGGCCGCGCGGTGCCAGTGCTGCCGGAACCCCGAGGGAGCGGAGCGCGCCGGCCAGCAGAGTGTGGATGGACTGGTAGGCCTCCCGCAGAGATCCGAACCACCGGTGTGGTGCGGCGACAGCATAGGTCAATTCGTGGGCGTGCCATACCGCGCGGCCACCGGTTGGCCGGCGCACGGTGCTCAGACCCAGGCCCTGGATTCGATCGAGATCGTATCGCCTGGCAGCCGGCTCGTGCCGTCCAAACGACAAGCAGTAGGGATTCCAGGTATAAAGCCGGAACCAGCCCTCGCCCAGCTCGGCCCGGTCGAGCAGCGCCAGATCGACCGCCATGTTGGTCCAGCCCGGGCGGGGTGATTCGTCCACCCAGAAGTGCCAGTACCTTTCCATACCACAATCACCCGCCGTAGGCCTCGATCGGCGGGCAGCTGCAGACCAGGTTCCGGTCGCCAAAGGCGCTGTCGATCCGGCCCACCGTAGGCCACACCTTGTGTTCTCGCACCGCTCTGGAAGGATAGGCCGCACGCTCGCGCGGGTAGGGGCGATTCCAGCTATCCGAAATCACCTGCTCCAGGGTATGCGGTGCGTTGGTGAGCAGATTGTTCTCCCGATCGGCCCGGCCTTCCTCGACCTCCCGTATTTCTTCCCGAATCGAGATCAGTGCGTCGCAGAACCGGTCCAGCTCCTCCTTGGACTCGCTTTCCGTCGGCTCGATCATGAGAGTACCGGGAACCGGAAATGAGACCGTGGGCGGGTGAAAGCCATAGTCGATGATGCGCTTGGCGATGTCCTCCACATCCACGCCGGCGGAGGCCTTGAAGGGACGGGTGTCGATGATGCACTCATGGGCAACCAGCCCGTTCTGCCCGGTGTACAAGAGTGGGTAGTAATCGGCCAGACGCCGGGCTACGTAGTTGGCGTTGAGAATCGCGATCTGGGTAGCCTCAGAGAGTCCGTCATATCCCATCAGCGCGATGTAGGCCCAGGAAATTGGCAGAATGGCCGAGCTTCCCCAGGGCGCCGCCGAGATCGTGCCGCTGGCTGAACCGTGACCCAGATCCACCACCGGGTGTCCCGGGAGGAAAGGCGCCAGGTGTACGGCCACGCCGATCGGACCCATCCCGGGCCCTCCGCCGCCGTGCGGGATGCAGAAGGTCTTGTGCAGGTTGAGGTGACACACGTCGGCCCCGATGTCACCCGGCCGGCAGAGGCCCACTTGGGCGTTCATGTTGGCGCCGTCCATGTACACTTGGCCACCGTGTTCGTGCACGATTCGGCAGATCTCCCGGACCGAGCTCTCGAACACACCATGGGTCGAGGGATAGGTGATCATCAGCGCCGCCAGCGTGTCGCGACTGGCCTGAGCCTTGGCCCGCAAATCCTCGACGTCGATGTTACCCCGGGCATCGCTCTTCACCGCCACCACCCGCATGCCGGCCATGACGGCACTGGCGGGGTTGGTCCCGTGCGCCGACTGGGGGATCAGGCAGGTGGTGCGGTGCAGGTCATTCCGGGAGCGATGGTAGGCCCGAATGACCATCAGTCCGGCGAACTCTCCCTGGGAGCCGGCGTTGGGCTGGAGGGAGACGGCGGCGAATCCGGTGATCTCCGCCAGCTGGTATTCCAGCTGACTGAAGAGGAGCTGATAGCCGGCCGCCTGAT
>DASRIN010000640.1:0-2037 GCA_035649975.1 Gemmatimonadales bacterium | reverse complement strand
GATCTCGTCGGCGGTTCCGTGATATCCGCCTTCGACCGTGGCAATGCGGGTGCGTCCGGTGAAAGCCCGGGCGGCGCGGACGGCGTTCAGGGTCGCTTCGGTTCCCGAGTTGGTGAAGCGCACCTGTTCGATGGAGGGGATGCGCTGACAGAGCAGCCGGGCGAAATGGAGCTGCGGGTCACTGGCTCCAGGAAAGGCGGTGCCTTTCCGGAGCTGCTCCTCGACCGCAGCGATGATTGCCGGATGGCCGTATCCATGAGGGAGAGATGAATGGTTACTGGTGAAATCCAGGAGCCGGTTCTCATCGAGGTCGAAGAGCACACAGCCCGTTCCCCGGGCCATCACCGCGGGATAGGGCCGATAGAACAGGGTGCTGCGAGAGTCTCCGCCGGGAAGATATTTCCGGGCCTCGAGGAAGAAGCGCCGGCTCGCCGCTGTCCGGCTGCGATAGCGCTCTTCCTCGGGTGTGGTCCGGGGCGCCGCCTGGGTACTCATGCAGGTCCTTCCGCTCTGGTCGCCAGGATCACAGCTCGAGGACGCGCCAGAGATACCAGCTGGCAACGCTGCGATAAGGCCGCCAGCGCTCACCCCGTCGGATCATAACCGCCGGCTCAGGGAGCTTTCCTCTTCTGAACCAACTGCCGAACCCCTTGCGCACGCCCAGGTCGGTGAATGGCAAAACGTCGGGCCGTCCCAGCCGGAAGATGAGCAGCATCTCGACGGTCCACCGGCCAATCCCGCGCACGGCCGTCAGGCGCTCGATGATCTCCTCGTCCTCCATGCTGCGGACCCGGGCGAGGGATGGGATGCTGCCTTCCAGGGTCTTGGCGGCAAGATCTTTCAGCGCGGCAGTCTTGGCGGCCGAGAGTCCGGCTGCGCGCAGCAGTTCAGGCCGGGCCTGAAGCAGGTCGCGAGGAGCAGGGAACGGCCGGCGTCCCAGCGCCCGAATAACTCGACCGAGAATGGTCTCGGCAGCGCGTCCGCTGAGCTGCTGGTAGACGATAGAGCGCGCCAATGCGGCAAAGAGACTCTGGGTGGGCTGCGGACGCATGCTGTACGGACCGGCCCGCGCTATCAGCTGTCCCAGCCGGGGATCCGCCCCCGCCAGGTGGCGGCAGGCGAGGTCGGGATCGTACAGCAGACCATCCGGCCGTGCCAACGGGTTGGAGGCAGCGATAGAGGCCATTCCGCAAACATACACCGCTCAGCTCGGCACCCGCACCGCGGAGGGAAACGGCTCGCGGCCGAAGGCAAGCAACCCGCCGGCTGCGATGACCAGAAGCGATCCGGCTATCTGCCAGCCGCTGGGACGGTCACCGAACACCGGAATGGCAAGCAGGTGGGTCAGGACGATGCCCAGAGTGGAGAGCGCCGTCACCGGTGCCGCCCGATGGAGCGAATAGGCCCGGGTCATGGCGATCTGGCCGCCGCCGCCACCGACTCCCGCGCCGAGCAGCAACAGTCCGTCCTGCCAATCGGGCCAGCGCCACACCGGAATCGCCAGCAGCAGCAGGGCTGCGAGCGCCACCAGGGAAAAGTGGAGCACGACAGCCTCGGGACTCTCTCCGGGGCCGATCTTGCGCAGCCAGATCATGGCCAGCGCATAGAACAGCGCGCCGGCGGTCGCGATCGCCGCCACGGAGAGGGCGATCTGGAAGGTCGGCCGCAGAACCGCCAGGATGCCGGCAAAGCCCAGTCCTACGGCGAGTGCTACCCGGCTGTCGTGCCGCTCCCCCAGCAGACGGGGCGCCAGAAGCGCGACGAAGATCGGCGCCGTGGCACCGAGCGTGGCGGCGTCACCCAGTGCAATCCGGGTGGACGCGAGGGCGTAGAAGGTGCACATGGCTGCCAGCGTGCCATATACACTGCGCCGCCAGGCGTTACCCTGGTCTACGATCCGCAGTGAGCTTCCCCGATACCAGGCAATTCCCAGAGCCAGGGCCGCACCGAGAAAGAAGCGGCAGGCTGCAATCTCGGACCAGGGAAGGTCTCGTGCGCCCAGCCGAGTACACACGTTCATGCCGGCAAAGAAGAGCT
>DASRIN010000639.1:0-9380 GCA_035649975.1 Gemmatimonadales bacterium | reverse complement strand
GGAGCTGATAGCCGGCCGCCTGATCTCGGGGAGCAAAGGGATGGAGCCGGTTGAACTCGCGCCAGCTGACCGGCATCATCTCGGTGGTTGCGTTCAGCTTCATGGTACAGGAGCCGAGCGGAATCATCGCCGAGGTGAGCGAGAGATCCTTGTTCTCCAGCCGCTTGATGTAGCGGAGCATCTCGGTTTCCGAGTGATGGCGGTGAAAAACGGGATGCTCCAGGTACGCCGTGGTCCGCGCGAGAGCGGCCGGGATGGCACGCTCCCGCTTGACCCCGATGTCCTCCAGCATGAACGGCAGCGCCTCGTTCAAGGAGAAGATGGAGATGAGGTCGGCCACATCGCCCAGCGTGACGGTCTCGTCCAGGGCCACGCAGAGCCGGGTGGGAGAGAGCTGCCGCAGATTGATGTTTCGCACCCGCGCAGCGTCCATCAGGCGGGGCAATGCCCAGCCCTCTGTCTCGACACAGATGGTATCGAAGTAATCCTCATAGACCACCCGGTAGCCCAGCCGGCGCAGTGCGTTGGCCAGGATGACCGTGCGGGTGTGGACCCGCTCGGCAATGCGCCGCAACCCCGAAGGACCGTGATAGACCGCATACATGCTGGCCATAACCGCCAGCAGCACCTGCGCGGTGCATACGTTGCTGGTGGCCTTGTCTCTGCGGATGTGCTGCTCCCGCGTCTGCAGCGCCATTCGAAGCGCCGGTCGGCCGTCCCGGTCCTTGGAAACTCCGATGATCCTGCCCGGCAGAAACCGCTTGTAGGCATCGCGGGTGGCGAAGAACGCCGCATGGGGTCCACCGTACCCCATGGGCACGCCGAAGCGCTGGCTGTTGCCGATGGCGACATCGGCGCCCCACTCGCCCGGAGGCATCAACAGGGTGAGACTGAGCAGGTCGGTGGCCGCGGTGACCAGTGCGCCGGCGGCGTGCGCCCGCTCGCACAGGCCGCGGAAGTTGCGGACCTCACCGTCGGTGGCCGGATACTGGACCAGCGCTCCGATCGTGGCTGGGTCGAAGCTGAAGCTGGCAGGATCGGCAATCTGTACCCGAATGCCTCGCGCGTCTGCCCGGGTCTGCACTACCGCGATCGTTTGGGGATGGCACCGGTCGTCCACCAGGTACACCGGCTCACCCTTAATGCCACCGCGAACAGCCAGGCTTAGGTTCATGGCCTCCGCCGCTGCGGTCGCCTCGTCCAGCAGCGATGCGTTGGCGACCTCGAGGCCGGTCAGGTCGGAGACCACGGTCTGAAAGTTCAGCAAGGCTTCCAGTCGGCCCTGCGCGATCTCCGCCTGATAAGGTGTGTAGGCGGTATACCAGCCCGGGTTCTCCAGCACGTTCCGCTGAATGACCTGGGGCGTGAAGCAGCCGGCGTACCCCATCCCGATATAGGACCGGAAAACCTGGTTCATTCCGGCGAGCCCGCGGAGCGCCTGGAGCACCTCGCGTTCGCTCCGGCCCGGCGGGAGTGCGAGCGGACGCCGGAGTCGGATCTCGTCCGGGACCACTGCATTGATGAAGCTCTCCAGCGAGTCGTAGCCCAGCAGCTCCAGCATCTCTTCGACATCGCTGCGGCGGGGGCCGATATGCCGGTAGGCAAAGTGGGATGGATGCAGCACGTCGAGGGTCGGAGTACTGAGCCGCCGGCCAACCACGCTGGTCATCATGAGCTCATCCTGGGAGATACTGGAGGCCATCGTTGTTCCTCATCCGGATACGAAAATGCCTCGAGACCACGTTCTCGAGGCATCGCGCTGACGTTGGTGGTTCCTGATTTCGAGTGTGGTGCCGACCACGTGGTGCATCGATCCCGCCGTCACTCCCCGATATGCGAGCGGTAGGCCTTGGGTGACAGGAGCTTCTTGAGGTCATCCGGGCTTTTGACTCGCAAGCTGATCATCCATCCCTCACCATAGGGATCCCGATTCACCACCGCGGAGTCGCTGTCCAGCGCCGAATTGATGTCGACGACCTGGCCGGCCACCGGACTGTAGAGCTCGGAGACGGCCTTTACCGCCTCGATCTCGCCGAATGCCTGATGCTCGTCCAGCCGATCGCCGGGCTTGGGGAGCCGGACAAACACCACGTCTCCCAACTCGCCCTGGGCGTAATCGGTAATGCCGATCTTGACGACTGACGCATCGCCGGTCCGCGCAACGTACTCGTGTTCCGCGGTATACATGAGGTCGTCCGGCACGTTGGACAGGTGCGTGCTCCACTGTGGTTGCGGGAGGGAGGATAGGCGGAGCGATGGAGGAGGTCAAGCGCGCGCGCGAAGCGCCTTCCAGACCGACGCGGCCGATCGCTCGAGCGAAACCGGATCGCCGTCGTTGTCGATCACGAAATCACTGTGCTGCCGCTTGGCCGCCGAACCCTGCTGTGCCGCCATCAGGCGGTCAACCTCGTCTGCCGTCAAGGCTCGAGAAGCCAGGAGTCGCTGTCGCCGCAGTGCCTCGGGGGCGTCGACCAAGATCACGGCATCGAACGAGGTCGGGTCGGCGGCTTCGAAGAGCAGCGGGATCTCGCTCACCACAAAGCGGTCCCCCCTCAGTCTTGCCTGCTCGACCAGTTCCAGCCTTCGCTGATGGACCCGGGGGTGCATGATGCGGTTCAGTGCCGCCAGCTCCTCCTGGCTGGTGAGAACCCTGGCCCGGAGAGCCGGCCGGTCCAGCGTACCATCCGGCCGGATCACGGCGGGCCCGAAGCGCGCTGCGATCTCCGCCAGGGCGTCACTCCCCCGCGCCTGCTCCGCACGGACCAGCGCGTCGGCATCGATGATGGTCGCGCCCCAGCGCTGAAACAGGGCGGCGACCGTTGACTTGCCCGCTCCGATGTTCCCGGTCAAGGCGACGGAAAGCATGGTGGAAGCTCAAGCGTCGAGGGTCTAGAGTCTAGGCCCTAGACCCTGGACCATCGACCCTGCATTTTGTCCCTCTTCTCAGCAATCATCAGAACGACGACCAGGACGGCAATGAACTACGGGGCGCAGCCGGGGTGGATCGAGGTGATCAGTGGGGTGATGTTCAGTGGCAAGAGCGAGGAGCTCATTCGGCGGGTCCGGCGGGCCACCATCGCCCGGCGCAAGGTGCAAGTCTTCAAATCCCACCTCGACAGCCGCTACACCGGGCTGTACAGCGTCTCCAGTCATGACGGTACCGAGCTCGAGGCCAGCCCGGTCGACTCGGCGGGGGAGATTTTCCGCCTGGTGCGTCCCGAGACCCAGATTGTGGCGATCGACGAGGCCCAGTTCCTGGACCGGCAGATCGTTAGCGTGGCC
This sequence comes from Gemmatimonadales bacterium, assembly GCA_035649975.1. GTDB lineage: Bacteria > Gemmatimonadota > Gemmatimonadetes > Gemmatimonadales > GWC2-71-9 > CAVVWJ01. The sequence goes on along the minus strand of DASRIN010000639.1, from coordinate 6,098 downwards.
ACCGAGCTCGCGTCTCGCGGCGTGCGGGTCATCCTGGCCGGTACCGACACGGATTTCCGGGGTGAACCGTTCGGGCCGATGGGCGATCTGATGGCGGTTGCGGAGCTGGTGGACAAGCTTCAGGCTATCTGCGTAATCTGTGGCGATCCAGCCTGCCGCAATCAGCGACTGCTCGACGGCAAGCCGGCGCGCTACGACTCTCCCACCATCATGATCGGTGGCCGGGAGAGCTATCAGGCACGCTGCCGCCATTGCCACAAGGTGCCGCGCCGGGATGAGGATCAGACGGCGTTATTGTAACACCCTAGACCCTCTCACACCGTGAACAAGCCCGATCTCGTCGCCGCCGTTGCCAAGCAGCTTGGCCTGACCAAGGCCCGGGCCGCGGAGATCACCGAGCTCTTCTTCTCTCCCGATGGCGTCATAGCGTCGGAGCTGAAGCGCGGGGGGCGAATCGCCATTTCGGGATTCGGAAGCTTCGAAATCCGGAAGCGGAAGGCCCGCGAATGGCGCGACCCGCGGACCGGGAAGGCCAGCACCATCAAGCCCTCGTCGGTCCCCGCCTTTCGGGCTAGCCGCGCCTTGCGCGACCTGGTGAACCGGAAGCGCTGAGCGACGATCGGCTCGGTCCCCGATCCACCCGAGCCAACACCCGCTTTCTTCGGATGGTCCTCCCGTTCAATGCCGAGGCCACCGGTTCGGCCTCCTGGGCCGGTAGCTCAATGAGGGAATAGGCATCCCGCAGCTCGATCCGTCCGATCTTGCTTCGGTCCACCCCCAGCTCCTTGGTGAGTACCGCCACCAGCTCATTGGGGTTGGCTCCGTCCTTCTTTCCGACTCCGACCCAGATACGGGTCGTGGGTTGCGCTGCCGGTGGCGCTGCCGGCGCCGCCGTCGGGGTAGACTCGCTCCAGAGTCGGTAGAGCGCAGCGGCCACGAGAGTGGGATCATGCCGCTCGAAGAGGGGGGCGATGGTCAGGAGGGCACGGTTCGACTGGCCATTCTCGATGGCCTGGACAATGGTGGCGCGGCGCGCCGCCTCGACCGAACGCGCCTGATCCACGGGACCTGGCAGTAGCAGCGGCCGGGGCTTGGCGGCGATCCTCGCGACGTAAGCCTCGGTGCCGGGTGGAACCAGGAGCACGACCTCACCTGAGCTCCGGAGCTGCTGTAGCCTGGCTCCGCTGGGAAGGTCGAACGCGATCACCGTCACGCCCGGAGGTGCATCCCCCGTCGTCAGCACGGGCTCCGGTTGACTGCCCGCCACCTCAGCGATGGCGCTGTGGTACTGGCGATCCGCGGTCCATACCGCCAGAGCCGGTGGATCGAGCAGCTCGATCACCTCGCCCAGCGCCCGGACCCGGCCCGGCCAGGAGGTGGCCACCGTCCGAACCGGATCGGAGGACGTGATATCGGTCCCGGCCCCGACGGTGAGTGCCTTCCGGGCATACCGTTCGAGGAGTGCAGGCGCTCGGTCGGCCTCTGAGGTGTAGACCAGCCGCTGGGCGTCTTTGGGGAGATCCTGCATCAGTGGCGTCATCGCCTCTTCGTCCAGCAGCATCTCGGGCCAGGCCAGCAAGAGTGAGCCGACCGATTCCATCGGGAGTGCAGACCTCGTGATCAAACCCAGCGCTGTCTCCGGCGTGGTCACCAGCAGATCCAGAGAGTCCGCCCGCAGGCGACGCATCGCACGGGCGGTTCCTCGAGCCACCTCAACCCTGGCATTGCTGCCGCGAGCGAGCCGGTGCGTCAGGCCGCCCCATTCCTCCAGCTGGAGGCCCGGAACGAGCACCAAGCCGTACCGACCGGATTCGAGCCGATTGATCATGCCCGCCAGACCGGGTGCCGCGTAGGCCGGCACCGGTGGTGTTGTCGCTACCAGGTTGTGCCCCCGGGCTGCTGTAGGTGCGGCGTCCTTTGCCAGATGGTCGTCGGGGGTCCAGCCGAGATCACGGAGAGCGGTAGCGATGGAGGGCTGCAGATGCAGATCTTCGAAGGAGGGCACGCTCCAAGCTAAGTGCAAAGCGGTTGACATCGCCAGGCCGCGAACCAAACTTTTCCCGGTCTTTCCCGCACCTTTACACCCACACTGGAAACGAATGCATGCCCGACCCCTTGTCCCTCAACGTGCAGCACCTCCGGGCTTCCGAAACGGTGGCTATCAGCAACGAGGCCAAACGCCGCAAGGCCGCGGGCGAGGATGTCCTGGATCTTGGAGTCGGAGAGCCTGACTTCGATACTCCCGCTCCGGCTGCTCAGGCGGGAGTGCAGGCCATTCAGCGTGGGATGACGCGCTATCCACCCAACGTGGGAATCTCGGAGCTGCGGCGAGGCATTGCCCACCAGCTCTCCAGCATGTCTGGAGGCCGGCCGGTCGATCCCGACCAGATCGTGGTAAGCTCAGGCTCGAAGCAGTCCATCTTCAACGCCTGCTTCGCCCTCTTCGGGCCCAAGGACCGCGTCCTGATTCCCTCACCTGCGTGGGTCTCATACCCCCAGATCGTCCATCTCACCCGGGCCGAGCCGGTGCTGGTGCCGGGAGACCCGGAATGGGGACTCAAGGTCAGTGTGAAGGACCTCGACCGGATGAGCCACAAGCTGACCCGGGGCCTGATTCTTTGCTCTCCCTGCAATCCCACCGGGGCGGTGTACACCCAGGCCGAGCTCAAGGCGATCGCTGAGTGGGCTCGCAAGAATGATATCTGGATCATCTCGGACGAGATTTACCGGCGCATAAACTACGGACCTGGGCCGGCCCCGTCGCTGCTGGATTTGCCGGACGAGTTTCTGGAGCGGGTGGTGATCATCTACGGCGCGAGCAAGGCGTATGCAATGACCGGATGGCGCATAGGGGCAGCGCTCGCTCCGCCCCATGTCACCAAGGCCATGGCCGCGCTGCAGTCGCACACCACTACCGGCGCTAATCATCCGGCCCAGTGGGCCGCGGCCACGGCGTTCAGCGACGAGCGGGTCGATGCCGAGGTGACCCAGATGGTTGCCGCATTCCGCCGCCGGCGGGACTACCTGGTCGACCGCTTCCGCTCCGAGGCGCCCGGTATCGAGTTCGTGGAGCCTCATGGGGCGTTCTACTTCTTCTTCCGGGTGGATGGCATTAGGGAAAGCGATCCGGTAACGGGGCAGAGCTTCTGCGAGCAGCTCATGCAGCAGGAGGGTGTCGCCCTGGTACCCGGTGCGGCGTTTGCCGATGATCGCTGGGTACGGCTCAGCTATGCTGTCTCGGACGCTGAGCTGGAGAAAGGCCTGGATCGGACACTTCGTCTGATTCGCCGTCTCGCCTCCGCCAGTGCCGCCTACGCCTGAGGCTGGTCGCATGAGCATCGAAGCGCGAATCGAGCCACTCAGCGGAGCTCTGCCCTCCATAAACTGGCGGTGGGATTCCGAGACTGACATCCTCTCCGGCGGTTTCAAGGGCAACCGGAAGAGCGGTGGGCTGACCGGCACGGTGGAGCTGACCGACGATGAAGGATCGGTGGCCGTGCTCGATGTCAACAACGGCGTGATCTGCGGGCTGGACGTTGTGGTCTGGCCCGAAGTCACCACCGGGCCCAACCTGCAGGTGCCGGCCACTCTGACTGATGGCAGGGTGGTACTGCCCTCCCGGCCTTCCCGCCCCGGCGTCGCTTCGCTCGAGATCGATACCACATTGTCGGTCCAAACCAACAGCGCGGAGAGCGTGTTTCACCTGCAGATCGGCCCTAAACGCGGGGTGGAGTGCGTGCGAGCCGCCGAGAACTTCTATATAGAGGTCGACCAGCAAGGCGGCCTGGCCGGTTTCTGGTTGACCAACGTCCCGCCATTCGCGGCGGCGGAGGAGGATTCCTAAGGCCGACTAGGCAGCCCGTTCCGCCTCGTCCAGAAATCCCTGGGTCTGGCGGGTGACCAGTGCAGCATAATACCCGCCGGCAGCGATCAGCTGCGAGTGATTGCCCACCTCGGCAATTTCGCCGTCCTTGATCACCACAATCCGATCGGCATCGCGCACCGTGGAGAGCCGGTGAGCAATGACAAAGGCTGTTCGGCCCTGCAACAGGGTCCTGAGCGCCTGTTGAATGAGCCGTTCCGATTCGCTGTCCAGCGCCGCCGTCGCTTCGTCCAGGATCAGAATGGGCGGGTTCTTCAGCAGGGCTCGGGCAATGGCAATGCGCTGCCGCTGGCCCCCGGAGAGGCGCGTCCCGCGCTCCCGCACGATGGTGTCGTAGCCGTCCGGCAAGTGCATGATGAAGTCGTGGGCGTGAGCAGCCCGCGCGGCTGCCTCGACCTCCGCCTGGGTTGCCTGCGGCCGTCCATAGGCGATGTTCGCCCGGACAGTGTCGTTGAACAGATGGGCGTCCTGGAAGACCACCCCGATCTGGCTGCGGAGCGAATGCTGGGTCATGTCCCGGATGTCCACCCCGTCGATCGTGATGGCTCCCTCACTCACGGAATAGAATCGCTGCAGGAGCGTGGCCATCGTGGTCTTGCCGCTACCGCTGGGTCCGACCAGCGCAATCGTCTCGCCGGGCCGCGCAGTCAGGTTGATGCGCCGCAGCACCGCCGCGCCGGGCAGGTACCCGAAGCTGACGTTGCGGAACTCCACCTCGCCTTTGAGCAGCCGGACGTCCGATGCCCCCGGCGCGTCTCCCGCCAGATCATCGGCATCGAGGATGCCGAAGATGGTATCCAGCGAGACGCTGACCCGCCGGAACGTCTGGTAGGCATTGGTGAGACCCTGCACCGGACCGAAGAGCCCGCCGATGTAGCCCAGGAAGGCAACCAGGGTACCGACCGTGATCTCTCCCCGGAGGACCAGGTATCCGCCCAGCGCCAGGGCGGCAAGTCGTGAAGTCGTGGCGGCCAGAGTCCGCAGCGTGCCGGTGCGATTATCGGTCCGGACACCCCGGCGGACAATCTCGTTTCCTTCCTGTACTCCCTGGAGGAAGCGTCGCTTTTCCTCATCCTCCATGACATAGCCCTTCACGGTCATGATGCCGGCCAGGACCTCGTTGAACCGGGAGTAGATCGAGCTCCACCGCTCGACCAGGCGTCGCTCCCGCCGCATCTGCTCCGGTGCTGCGCGAGCTCCTATGAGTGCCGGCAGGGGGGTAAAGACTATGACAGCCACCGCCAGGCGCCACTCCATGCGGAGCATGGCCATGACCGACAGAATCAGGTACAACAAGGTTGGGAGAAGATTGAACGCGAGGTCACTGAAGGCACCCACATACCCGCTGATGCCTTGGTTGACCCGGTTCATCGTGCCCCCGACACCCTCGCGCTGATGGAAGGAGATGGGCAGTGAGTTGAGCTTGCTGACGAGCTGCTCCCGTAGAGTGTATTCCACCCCCAGTCGGACGTCCCAGCTCAGGATTCCCAGCCAGGCCTGCAAGCCGGACCGGGTAAGCTCGAGCAGCACCAGGCCGGTCATGATGGCGGCCAGGGTTTCCAAGCCGGTCTTCCCTTCCAGCTCGTCGAAGAAGTACTTCATGACCAGCGGGTCGATGGCGCTCAGGGCGGCAAGGATCAGCGCAAGCGTCACCACGCCGGTGAGAGGACGGCGGTATGGGCGGACGAACTGGAGTGACCGCCGGGCCAGCTGTAATCCGTTACGGGGCATTGAAGTAGGGTGTGAAGTCGGCCCCAGGACGAGCAAGTTCAGTGCCCTCTACCCGGAAGGGAGAAAGCGTTCGGCGGGAGGTTGATGTTGGAGCGGTGAAAGGAGGATGGCGCTCTGGGAACCCGGCCATCTGGTGGGGCAAGCGTTCAGGGGCAAGCAGTTAGCGCGAACTTACCTGCCGGCCTTCGCACTGGCCGATTCTACCTCCGTTGGCGGCGGAGCGGACGCCATCAGGCCGCCGCCCGGAATTCCTCCTTGAAATCCGCAACCTGCGGTGCACTCAGCGAGAATGCCGCGACCATCAGCAGCGAATCTTCGCCCCGGCCTCCCCGCGGGAATGCACCTGCAGTTTCGATAGGATGCGTTGGGTATGGTGCCGCGCGGTGTGAACGCTGATCTGGAGCTCCCGAGCGATGGTCTGGTTCGACCGGCCGTGGGCCAGGAGTATGGCCACCTGCTCCTCTCGCTGCGTCAATCCGAAGCG
>DASRIN010000638.1:0-4967 GCA_035649975.1 Gemmatimonadales bacterium | reverse complement strand
CTTGTCCGAATCCTTCGACAGCAGGGTTTCGTCTTCCGCGCCAAGGTCGCTGCCCCACACGATTTGGCTGCCCATCGCCTGGAGCTTGGCGATCGCCTCGGTGTACGTGATGCGCGGAAACGGCTCGGTCACCAGCTCGAGCCGGCCGGTGTCGCGTTCCAGCTCCTTGAGCGGCTCGGCGCAGCGCTGGAGCGCACGCGACACGAGGAAGCTCACAAACCGCTCCTGGAGCCGCATGTTGTCGGCGGAGTCGTTGAACGCCACCTCGGGCTCCACCATCCAGAACTCGGTCAGGTGCCGGCGGGTCTTGGATTTTTCGGCACGAAATGTGGGGCCAAAGCAGTACACCTTGCCCAGTGCCGCGGCCGCGGCTTCGACATACAGCTGGCCGGTCTGAGCGAGATAGGCCTTGCCCAGATCGAAGTAGTCGGTGGCAAAGAGATTGCCGGCTTCTTCGCCGATGGCGCCGGTGAGGATCGGGGTATCGACGAGCACGAAGCCACGCTCATAGAAGAAGTCCCGGATTGCCTGCACGACCTCGTGGCGTACCCGGGCAACTGACGCCTGTCGCCGACTACGCAGCCACAGGTGTCTATGTTCGAAGAGGAAAGTCGTCCCATGTTCTTTGGGGGTAATCGGATAGTCGGGACTGGTGCCCAGGAGCTCGAGGGACTGGACGGTCAGCTCATATCCTCCCGGCGACCGTGGCTCCGCCCGGACCGAGCCGGTGACCGCCACACTTGCCTCCTGGGTCAATGACCCAAACGTCGCCCAGGTCGATTCCGATACCTCTTTTTTGGACAGAACGCCTTGCACCTGCCCGGATCCATCGCGCACCACCAGGAAGGCAATTTTCCCGCTCGAGCGGGTGGTCACCACCCATCCGTTGACGGTGACCGTCTCGCCAACGTGGGCGTGAAGCCCGCTGATGTTCACTACCGCCATGCTCTGTCCGGAGGGAGAGGGGCTCTGCATCGAGGAGCGTTGAGTCTAGCCCTGCTGCTCGGAAGCGTCAACGCGGCATGCGTGAACTTTCGGCCACCGCCGAAACCGGTGGCCGCCGGTCTTGCAGGAGATGCACCCACGGCGGTGTGGACTGCACGGGCAGGCCGCCGGTTCACCGGACCGGCTGAGGTTGAGGAAAACACCTTGTACGTGGGGAGCATCGATCGCAAGGTCTACGCGGTGAATCTCGCCAACGGAGAGGTCCGCTGGTCAGCCCGGCTCTCCGGCATGGTTATCGGCGGGGTGGCGCTGGCCGGAGATACGGTCTTCGCGGCAAGCTCGCGACCCGAGGGAAGGGTCTACGCACTCCGGCGGACAACCGGCAAGCAGATCTGGCGGGTCTCCACCGGACCGGTCGGCGCACCCCTCGCGCTCATCGATGGCCGGCTGGTGGCTCAAACGCTGCGCGGAGAAGTGCTGGGGATCGACTCGCGCCAGGGGAAGATCCTTTGGCGTCGTCTGACCGGAGTGTCTCGCACGGCTGCGGTACCGGCGGGCGACGGAGGGGTCGTGGTGGCTACAACCGATTCGCTGTTCCGGCTGAACGTCGAAACCGGACTGGTAACCCACCGGGTTCCTACTCCAGGCACGGTGGTGTCGGCCTGGCTGGTGCACCGCGGTGCGCTGATCGCGGGAACCACGGACTCGCAGGTGGTGTCGATCCGGCCCTCGGATCTCCGGCAGAACTGGGCCGTCCGGGTGGATGCTCCGGTGCTGGGGGCTCCAGCCGCCCTCAATGACACACTCTATCTGGCAAGCCGCATCGGCACGCTATATCGGATCGAGCTCGGCGCCGAGCCGGTGCTCCGAACTCTAGCTTCTCTCCAATGGCCGGTAACCACCTCGGTGACCATTTCCGGCCGCCAGATCCTGCTCGGCGGGGCCGACGGAATCATTCGCGCGCTACGCACCGACGGAAGCGAGATCTGGCGGGTCAGGGTCTGGCGTCCGGTCGAGCTGGGACCGGTGGCTGTATCCGACGGGTTGGTTGCACTGGGCGGCAACGGCGACCTCCATCGGTTTCGACAATGACCCGAGTCTGGCTCGGAGTGCTTGCTCTTGCCTTGCTGGCTTCACCCGCCCAGGCCCAAGGTCCGCTGGTGAAGTACGGCAAGTGGCTGCTGGTGGCCGGTTCCATTGGAATGAACTATCTCGCGCTCCAGTCCCACCACCAGGCGGAGGACGCTTTCGACATTCTGGAGGCGGCCTGCCTCCAGGACCGGTCCCGCTGTGCCGTCGGGCCCGACGGTAGCTATATCAATCCCGTAACCGAAGAATTGTACCAGACCTCGCTGCATCACGATCGGGCCGCGAGAGCTTGGCTGGTCGGCGGCGAGGCCGCGCTGGCCGGGGCAGCGGCACTGTTTGTCTGGGAGCTGACCCGACCGAAAGGCAGGCCTGATAACATCCCCTTCGAGCCCGAGGTGCGAAGCCTCCGGGGTGGCACCGGACTGGGGTTGCGAGTCGAGTTCTAGAAGTCTGCCGTTTCATCCTACCCGGAACAATTCGACCGCCCTCGGGTAGCGCGACACCGCCCGTTCCCGCAGGCGCTGGTTCTCCCGACGTTGGAGCGCTGGATCGGCCTCGACAATCCGGGTGGCCAGCTGCCGCGCTGTGGTGAGGAGGTCGGCATCTTCCGGCAGTCTTGCATGGCGCACCTCGAACCCACCGGACTGGCGCGCACCGATCAGGTCACCCATTCCCCGTTCCGCCAGGTCCAGCTCGGCAATCTTGAAACCGTCCTGCGTGGCAGCGAAGCCGCGGAGCCGGTCGGGCGAGGGACCATCCACCAGCAGAATGCAGTAGCTCTCCTCCGCCCCCCGCCCGATGCGTCCCCGCAGCTGATGCAGCTGGGCCAATCCAAAGCGGTCGGGATGCTCGATGACCATGATCGTTGCGTTTGGCACGTCGATGCCGACCTCCACCACCGTCGTCGCCACCAGGACGTGAACCTCGCCCCGGCGGAACCGCCGCATGACGTCGTCCCGCTCCTCCCCCTTCAGCCGCCCATGGACCAGCCCGACCTGCAGCTCGGGCCAGCGGGCCGCGAGCGTCTGCATCATCGTCGTGGCGGCGCGCAGATCAGCCTTCTCCGATTCTTCGATCACCGGGAGCACGATGTACGCCTGAACGCCCCTGCGGCACTCCGCACGGACGAAGTCGAGGACTCGCTCCCGTTGCCCGCTGCTGCGAAGGGCGGTGCGTACCGTTCCCCGACCCGGGGGCCGGTCCTTCAGAGTGGAGATGTCGAGATCACCATACAGAGTCAACGCCAGCGAGCGCGGAATCGGAGTAGCGGTAAGCAGCAGCACATCCGGGGCCGGGCCCTTGCCGATCAGGGCCGCTCGCTGCTCCACGCCGAAGCGGTGCTGCTCATCGATGACGACGAGCCCCAGCCGCTGAAACGAGACACCCTCCTGAAGCAGGGCATGGGTGCCCACCACCAGCCGCGACTGCCCGCCGGCCAGCCGCCGCCGCACCGACGATTTCTCGCCGGCTGTCTGCCGGCCCAGTAGCAGCTCGGGCTTGATGGCCAAGGGAGCAAGCAGCTGCTCGAGAGTCGCACCGTGCTGCTCCACCAGCAGCTCGGTCGGTGCCATGAGGGCAGCCTGGAAGTCGTTTTCCAGAGCCAGCAGCATGGCGAACAGGGCAACGACGGTCTTCCCGGTCCCCACATCGCCCATGAGAAGCCGATGCATGCGCTCTGGGGCCGTCATGTCCGCGGTGATTTCCCGCAGAGCTCGCTGCTGGTCGCCGGTAAGCTGCCAGGGCAGGCTCTCCCGCAGCCGGCTGGTGAGATCGCGCTTGAGGGTGAACGCCACTCCGCTGCGGGCTCGCTTGGCCAGTGCCCGGGCGCGGATCAACATCAGCTGCAGATCGAGCAGCTCATCGAAGGCGAGGCGCCGCCGGCCCCGCTCGGCCTCTTCGACAGTGGCCGGGCGGTGAACCGCCCGGAGGGCCTCCGTCAGGCCGGGCAGATCCAGGCTGCTTCGCACCGATTCCGGTAAGGCATCCTGGGACAGCGCGATCAATCCGTCGAGATGCCGCTCGATGAGCGACCGGATGATCTTGTGACTCAGCCCTTCGGTGGCGGGATAAACCGGAAGCACCTTCCCGCCGGTCAGCGGATCAGCCTCACCCTCGGCATCGGCAAGAATGACGAATTCGCGGGGGGCCATCTGGCGCCCATGATAGAATCGCACCGGCCCGGAGACCAGAAGTGTCTGTCCGACCAGAATGGTGCGATCCAGAAACGGCTGGCCCGGCCACACGCATTCCAGCAGTCCGCTGTCGTCGCGCAGCACGGCGTGGAAGATCCGCAGCCCGCGCCTGGTGGGGAGCACACCTTTCGCCACCACCCGCCCGGCGCAAGCGAGCTCCTGGCCTATTTCGGCCTGGGCCAAGGGTGTAAGGGTGGACGCGTCGACGTAACGGAGCGGAAGATGCCAGAGAAGATCGCGTGCCGTGCGGATGTTGAGGCGCTCCAGCGCCTCTGCCCTCCGCTCGCCAATGCCCTTCAGAAACTGGACGGGAGTGTCGAGCCGGACCGCCGCCCCCGCAGAACGGGCGGGCATTGGGGCTAGGAGGCCACAGCCGGGGCCTCGGCCAGCAGGTTCTCGGCAAAGCGCTCCGGGTCGAAGGGCTCCAGATCTTCCACCGCCTCACCGAGCCCGACGAAGCGGATGGGCAGACCGAGCTCGCGGCGCAGCGCGGCCACCGCGCCCCCGCGCGCACTGCCGTCCAGCTTGGTTACGATGACTCCGGTAGAGACGACGGCCTGGGAAAAGAGCTTTCCCTGTTGGATGGCATTCTGTCCCACGGTGCCATCCAGCACGAGGAGCGTCTCATGAGGAGCACCCGGCAGCCGGCGGCCAATGACTCTGGTGATCTTGCTGAGCTCGTCCATGAGCCCCTCCTGCGTATGCAGCCGGCCAGCGGTGTCGATGATGACGACGTCGAAT
>DASRIN010000637.1:0-2698 GCA_035649975.1 Gemmatimonadales bacterium | reverse complement strand
TGCTCTGGCCGCCACCGCGCGACGCATGGAGTCTGCCTGGCTTGCGCTGACCGATGCAGCCCGTGAGGAGCAGAGCCGCTGGCAAGTAGAGATCAGCCGAGTTCGGACCTGGCGCCGGCCGCGCTGGCCACTCTGGGGCGTCACCCTGGTAGTGGTTCTGGTCCTTGGGTATCTGGGACTGGTGCTCGGCGGATACCTGCCGGTGCCCCCGCCGCTCCGGGGACTCGCCGAGCTCTGGTGGTCTCGCCTGTGACCTTTGTTGGCGTGGGCATCGACCTGGTCGATCTGGACCGGATCCGCACTCTGCTTGCCAGCAAGGGAGAACGCGCGATGGCGCGGTTCTTTTCGGATGACGAGCGGAGGTACCTGGCGTCCCGCCCCGATGCCACTGGGCACGCGGCAGCCCGTATCGCTGCCAAGGAAGCGGTGTACAAGGCTCTGCAGTCCATTCCCGGTGCCCGCGGAGTCGGCTGGCGAGAGATCGAGGTTTCCCGAGACGAAGACGGTCGTCCCGCCATCCTGCTTCATGGCCTCGCCGCTCGCCTCTCGGAGGAGCGAGGCGGGCTCCACATTCAGATCTCGCTGACCCACTCAGCTTCTGCCGCCGGGGCCGTTGCGTTGGTCGAGGGACCCTAGCCGCAGGTCTCTTTCAATTCCGACTGAATTACTCTAGTTTGTGACACCGACCCCTCAAACCGGGTGAAAATGATTCTCATCGGTGTCGCACTTATTACCTCGCTCTTCCTTCCCACCCAACAGCGGCAACCCGTCCAGGACCAGGCCCCAGTTGTCCGGCGCCTGGCAGCCACGGCGCAGCTCGCCGCCCAGGAGTACCGAATCGGTGTGATGGACGGGCGGGTCGTATCCCAGGCCGAAGTGGATGAGGCCCGGCTCTTTCTGCAGGAGTCCAGACGCTCCGCCGGACTCCTTCTGGAGGAGGTCAGACCACAAACCCTCCAGGAGATAGACCACCTGCTCCAGCTGGTGGAGCGGGGGGCGCTGCCCGACTCGATTGACGCTCGGGTCCGGAAGCTGTCCAATTCACTCGCGTCCCACTTCGGACTGGAGCTGGATGAGATCCCATCGCTGCCTCCTTCGCTGGTCCGGGGCGAGGCAGTGTACCGGGCCAACTGCGCCTCATGTCATGGCCCAGCAGGCCGGGGTGACGGGTCACTTGCCCGGGGTCTGGACCCTCCTCCTGCCAACCTGTCGGATGCCCACGCACTGAGAGACCAGTCTCCTCTGGACTACTTCCGACGGATCAGCATCGGGGTAGTCGGCACTGCCATGCCGGCCTTCGAATCGCGGCTTTCGCCCCAAGACCGCTGGGCCGTGGCGCTCTATGCCTCTCTGCTCCGGCTGCCCCAGGATTCGGGTTCCGTGCCGGCTGCGCTGCAGTCGTTCGCGACCACCGGACGAATGTCCGACTCCGCGGTACTGGCTGCGCTCGGCGAACCTACCGACTCGAGCGGGGCCCTTGCCCGCGTCGCCGCCGTGCGAGCCTTTCAGCCGGATGCGTCGTTCGCAGCCAATGCTGAGATATTCGCCCGGGTGCGAGCCCAGATCGACTCTACCTACGCTCTCGCGCGGACGGGTGACACTTCCGCGAGTACCCGCGCCTTTGACGCCTACATGACCTTCGAGCAGGTGGAGCGGCTGGTGCGGGCCAAGAATCCGGCCCTGGCTGCCGAGCTGGAGACAGCCTTCGCCGCTCTCAGGACCCGGGCCGCTGGTGGTGCAACCGCCAGCGAACTGGATCGTATCCGTCGGCAGCTGGAGGGCGGCCTGGAGAACGCAGAGCGGGTATTGGCGGACCGCTTGTCGCCGGCGAGCCTGTTTCTGCAGTCCCTTGTCATCCTCGTGCGCGAGGGACTAGAGGCCATCCTCCTGATTGGCGCACTGATGACATTCCTCATCAAGATGGGGGCGGCCCACCGCAAACGGGACATCAACATCGGGGTCGGGGCGGCGGTGGTCGCCAGCCTGCTCACCGCGTTCGCGCTGGAGACGATTTTTCATCTGACCCCCGCCAAGCGGGAGGCCCTCGAGGGCGCCACGATGGTGGTGGCCACGATGGTCCTGTTTTATGTCAGCTACTGGCTGCTCTCGAAGATGGAAGTGGCCAAGTGGAATCACTTCGTGAAGAGCAAGGTCCAGGATGCTCTCACCAGCGGGTCGGGCCTGGCCCTCGCGTCGGCTGCATTCCTTGCGGTCTACCGCGAAGGGTTCGAAACCGTGCTCTTCTACAAGGCACTGTTCCTGACTGGGGGTTCAACCGGGGCTACCATGCCTATTCTGGCCGGCATCCTGGTCGGAAGCGTCGTCATGGTCGGGGTATACATCGCCATCAATCGTTTTGGGATGCGGCTGCCGTTGAAGCCCTTCTTCGGGGTGACCAGCGCTTTTCTCTACTACATGGCGTTCGTATTCGCCGGGAAGGGAGTCGCCGAACTGCAGGAAGGTGGGTTGCTACCCACCACCATCATTCCCGGTGGGCCTCGGGTGCCGACGCTCGGGATTTATCCCACCATGGAGTCCCTGCTGGTGCAGGGCCTTCTCCTCCTGCTGCTCCTGATTGCTTTGGTATGGACTTTCCTGGTCGAGCCTCGTCGCAGCAGGGCGAAGGCGTTACCGCCAGAACCGCTGCACCCGAGTCCTGCCATCCCGACACCGGTTCCCCCGGAGGCCAGCCGGGAGC
>DASRIN010000636.1:0-5181 GCA_035649975.1 Gemmatimonadales bacterium | reverse complement strand
CTTCTCCGGAGCAATGGAGGCGATGGCGCTCTGGGTGCGCCAGGAAGTGGTCCTGCCCAATGTCGGGGCTCACGGGGAAGGCTACGCTCCCTATCTGTTGACCGTCTTCTTCTTCATTCTGGCGATGAACCTCCTGGGGCTGCTGCCCTGGGGCGCTACCGCGACAAGCAACATCGCGGTGACCGGAGCGCTCGCGGTGATCTCATTTCTGGTCATCGAGATCAGCGGGATGCGGTCGCTCGGGTTCAAGGGCTACATGAAGACGATCTTCTACCTCCCGCCCGGACTGCCCGGCGGAGTGGGCGGCGCGCTGCTCAAAGTCCTGTTGCTGGTGGTGATGACGCCGATCGAGATCATCGGCAAGCTGGCCAAGCCGTTCGCCCTCGCGGTTCGACTCTTTGCCAACATGACCTCAGGTCACGTACTGGTGCTCGCGCTGCTGGGACTCACCTTCCTGTTCCAGAGCTATCTGGTCGGAATCGGGGCCTCGCTGCTCGCCACCGGGGTGATGCTGCTGGAAGTGTTCGTGGCGTTTCTGCAGGCCTTCGTATTCACCCTGCTCACGGCGGTGTTCATCGGGCTGATGCGGGCGGAGCATTAATGAGCCCGGCCCTCTTGGGCCGGGTCAGAGGGTCAGCGGGTAAGATGGTAAGCGGGTAGGGTTGCACTCGAAGAAGCTCGGCCGGGGATGCGCTCTAACCGGTCGAGAGGTACTCCGCCGGATGGCGGACGAAGCCCACTGTTCCGATGATTCGGAACGTTGGTGGGGAGCCAGGGCAAGGCCGTTCCGGGAGAGGCGGTGGTTGCCAGGGCGAGCGCAACGGCGATCCAGGTCTCCCGTTGCTAATGGAGCAGACAATGCTGTACATGCTTGCACTCATTCAGGAAGCGGCCGCTGCCACCGGGGCCACGGGACGCGGTCTCGGTCTGATCGGTGCCGGACTGGCCGCCGGTCTTGCGGTGCTGGGCGCCGGTGTCGGCATCGGCCGGATCGGTGGCTCGGCGACCGAGGGCATTGCCCGGCAGCCGGATGCTACCGCGCGGATTCAGACCGCCATGATCATCGCTGCGGCGCTGATCGAAGGTGTTGCGCTATTCGTGGCAGTCATCGGATTCCTGATTCAGTCGAAGATCACGTTTTAGTAGACGCTAGCGCTAAACACGAGGCCAGCATGCTGTCACTCACGTTCGTACTCGCCCAGCAGGAACACGCCGCCCGCGGGCCGCTTTCGGTCGAGCCCGGCCTGATGATCTGGACCGTGCTGGTCTTTGTGGCCTTGCTTCTGGTGCTTCGGAGGTTTGCCTGGCCCGCACTGCTCAGCGCGGTGGAAGCCCGGGAGAAGGCGCTCGAAGAGATGATTGCCGAAGCCGAGCGGAATCGGGAGGAGGCGGCTCGGCTGCTGGCGCAGCACGAGAAGCTCCTCGCCGAAGGCAGGGCATCGGCCCATGCCCTTCTGGCGGAGGCCCGCACCGCCGCCGAGAAGGAGCGGGCGCTGGCGATGGAGAAGACCCGGCAGGAGCAGGAGGAGCTGCTGGATCGGGCGCGCCGCGACATCGGCGCCGAGCGGGAGCGCGCGGTGCAGGAGCTTCGCCGGGAGGCGGTGGATCTCTCGCTGGCGGCGGCGAGCAAGCTGATCGGTGAGGAGCTCAACTCGGAGCGCGACCGCCGCATCGTGCAGGAGTATCTGGCCAGCCTGGGATCGCGGCATTGAGAACCGAGACGATTGCCCGGAACTACGCCGAGACCCTCTTCGAGCTGGGGGAGCAGAGCGGGAACACGGAACGCTTCGTGGACCTGATCGACGCCGTTGCGGCTGCCATCGAGCAGTCGCCCCAGATCGAGGCGATCCTGATGTCGCCCAAGGTGCCCAAATCCGAGAAGAGCCGGATGCTGGGACAGGCGCTGCGGAGCACACCGCGGGAGTTCGTCTTGTTCCTCCAGGCTCTGGTGAAACGCGGGCGGCAGCAGATCCTGCGGGAGATTGCGACCCAGTACCTTGCCCTGCTGGACCAGAAGCTCGACCGGGTTCGAGCTGGGGTGACCCTGGCCCGGCAACCGGACGAGAAGCTGAAGCGTACCATTCAGGATCTCTTGACCCGGCAGCTGGGCAAGCAGGTGCTTCCCTCATTCAGTGAGGATCCTGAGATTCTGGGCGGAGCGATCGTCCGGGTGGGCGACCGGGTGCTGGACGGCTCGCTGCGGCGTCGGATGACCCGACTCCGCCGGCAATTGTTGACCCCTTAAGCTCCGCGCGACACATGACTGCCCCGGGCCACCCAAGCGGGTGGCCCTCGTCGTATCCGGCGGATATGACATCAATCCGGAACCTGCGCCGGATCATAAGTGACTCCATGTCGTTCGAGGATGTCCCGGTATTCGCCACCGAAGCGATGTTGCCGATGGTGATGTTCCTGGTTTCGGATGTAATCGCGGATTTGCTCGTCGGCGTATGGTGTGACGCTGAATGCTCCGTAGCCCTGCTGCCACCGAAAATCTCGCCGGTGGGGAAAGGTGTCGTGGATCCAGCGTGAGGTGGTGGACTTGATGCTGTTGACCAGCTCGGCCAGTGCCAGGGTGCTGGGAGGCTCGAGGTAGAGGTGGATGTGGTCTCGCGTGCCTCCAGCACACAGCAGCTCACCACTGCGCCGCGCGATGACCGCTGAGGCGCAGGCGTAGAGCCTGGGCCGCCACTCGGGATCCAGCCACGGCCGCCGGTTCCTCGTGGCCCAGACGAGATGCACTCGGAGTGAGAGATAGGTATCCGCCATCCTTGACCATCATGCTAACGGATTCGCCGGTCCCACCTGAACCCGGGTACCGCTGCGTGGTGCCAAATTCTCCGGTGCCTCCGTATTTTTTGGCCGACGCTCGCCCGGTGCTCGACCCCTGACTTGAGTGCAATGTGATCATTGCAGCCCTCTTGCTGCTTCAGCAGGCAACCGCCGCTTCCGATCCGCAGCCCTACTGGCAGCAGCAGGTTGCCTACGAGATCGATGCCCGGCTGGATGAGCCGACTGGGGTTCTAAGCGGCACCCAACGGATCCGCTACCAGAATCGATCTCCTGACACGCTCAGGACCTTCTCGCTCCACTTGTACCTCAATGCCTTCCGGCCGGGATCGCGCTGGTCAGCCGCGGATTCGGCCGAAGGGCGACGCCGGTTCAACGACCTCCGGGATCCAGACTTCGCCTTCAATCACGTGCGCAACGTCCGGATCATGGGCACCCCGGTCAAGCCGATCTATCCCTTTGCGCCGGACAGCACGATCGTGCGTTTCGTGCTGCCTCGTCCCCTCCTCCCTCAGGATTCGATGACGGGCGAGATGGAATGGGATGCGCGACCCTCGACCGTGCCTCGGCGCCAGGGGCGGGAGGGCCGCCGTTTCGACTTCGCCCAGTGGTACCCGAAGGTGGTGGTGTACGACCGCTATGGCTGGCAGGAGCACCCGCTCTATCCCGCCGGCGAGTTCTATGGCGAGTTCGCGTCCTTCCTGGTGGACCTCGACGTTCCCGCGGACCAGGTGATGGGTGCGACCGGGGTGCCGGTGTGCGGAGATCCCGGGTGGGAGCGCGCCAACCAGAACCGGGCCCGGCCGGTGGAGTATCAGCGCGGCTATTACGGAAGCCGCACCCCACCGGCTGACTGCGCCGCCGCGGCGCCGGGACGCAAGCGGATCCGCTGGTACGCGGAAGACGTGCACCACTTCGCCCTCTCCCTGAATCCTCGGTATCGCTACGAGGGCGGCGGCTTCGGCGATGTGGCGGTGCACGTACTCTATCAGCCGGGCGACGAAAACATCTGGGGAAATGGGGTGGCGGTGGAGCGCACCATCGCGGCGCTGACCTGGCTCGACCGGCTGTTCGGGAAATTTGCCTGGCCCCAGATCACCAACCTGCACCGGATCGAGGGCGGCGGTACCGAGTTCCCCATGATGATCATGGACGGCTCCGCCGAGCAGGGACTGATCGTGCACGAGCTGGGGCACAACTACACCATGGGAATTCTGGCCAACAATGAGTGGCGGGAAGGCTGGCTGGACGAAGGGTTCACCAGCTTCCAGACCGACTGGTTCTGGGAGACGATAGGAAGGCCTGGGGGCTACGAGGACACCGAGGCCGGCATCCTGCTCCTGGATATCGACGATTACTCCGAGCCGCCGAGCCTGGTGGCCGAGGCCTATCGGGATTTCAGCTCCTACAACACGGCGATCTACAGCAGGGGCAAGCTCTTCTTCCAGCAACTGCGCTACATCGTGGGCCACGACACTATGCACCGCATTCTCCAGACCTATTATGAGCGCTGGAAGCTCAAGCACGTGGATGAGGCGGCGTTCCGCGCCGTGGCCGAGGAGGTGTCCCATCGAGACCTCTCGACCTTCTTTGCCCAGTGGCTGCATTCGACAACGCTGTACGACTATTCTGTCGGTAAGGTGAAGACGGTCCGCCGGACCATATCTCGCGTCGATAGTTTGGGGCGGGTTAACCGGCAAACCGTCGGCTGGGTCACCCGCATCGAGGTAGTCGGAAAAGAGAAGGGTCGGATTCCGGTGGAGGTGGCAGTGGTCGCCGAGCGGGATACCGGGGTTGTACGGGCCGAGGGATTGGCGGAGCGCGAATGGGTCGAGGTGCCGACCCGCAGCAAGCCGAAGGAGGTGTTGCTGGATCCCGGGGTGCTGACTCACGACTGGAACATGCTCAACAACACGAAACGAGTCGACCGGAGTTTTCCCTGGATCTTTGGCGGGAGGGGGCACGTCGAGCGTTACTTCCATCCCTACTTCTCCACCCGATCGCGCCGCGACAAGCTCACCGCCGGGTGGCACCCCACTGTGTGGTACAACGACGCCGGCGGAGTGACCGTCGGCCTTCGGAGCCTGACTGATTATCTGGGCCGCTTCGAGCAGAACCAAGCACTGATAAGTGTGGCCCAGGGCTGGGGCTCGGATGAGGACGTCAAGGACATCGATTTCTTCATCCGGCGCCGCAATCCTCTGGCTCTGCGGGCGCCCAACGCTTCGCAGACGCTGGATGGGTTCAAGGTGGAGGGTCGCTTCGGCATCACCGCAGAGGCAGAGTGGACCCGCCGCGCGCATCTGTCCTTCGGTCCTACCTGGAGCCGGTCGGCCACCCTTCAGTGGGTTGCGGTGGACGACGTACGCTACTTGGATACCGGACTCTACG
>DASRIN010000635.1:0-2491 GCA_035649975.1 Gemmatimonadales bacterium | reverse complement strand
ATGCTGGCGGCCGCTCTGTCGCCATCAAGACGAAACTCTCCAAGGTGCTGATCCGGCGACGTGCTCTTGCGAGGCCGGTACAATCCTCCGATGCAGACGCAGTGCTTGCCCATCTCCTTCGCGATCTCCGCCTCCAGGGCCTCGCGGGCTGCGTCACGGCGCTCATAGAACGCCTTCCAAGCCTTGCGTGGGGCGCCTTCGGACGGCATGCCCTCCTGGCTGTAATACGCGTCGTTGTAGAGCTTTCGCAGCCTGGCGCGCAGCTGGCGAAGCTCCGAGGTGAGACGGAAGGGGCTCGTCGAGGACGCGCCGCAGTTGCGGGGTTTGCCCTTGCTCTTGTCGAGCTTCGCCTTGCGAACGTCCGCTGTCTGTGCTTTCAAGGTTGCAGCCTTGGCCATGATTGACCTCCCTGGTTGATGGCCCGGGTTAGACCCCGCGCGATGCGCCCGCACCACGCGGGGTCGCGCTACGCACACACAACTGAAACCCCATGGGGTCCGGTATCGAGTCGCACCAGCCCGGCATCTGACAGCTGGTGCAGAATCCTGTGGGCGGTCGTCTTCGACTTCGCCCCGAGCAGCTTGCCGACACCGCGGATGCTGCCGTTCGCCCTGCCGCCGGTCTTCCGCAGCCGCTCGATGGCCTCAGCCGGCAACACCGTCGCCGGTCGGCCGGCTCGCTTGCGCGGCGGCTTGGGTGGCGGCGGATCGTCCCCGTCCTCCCTATCGCGCCGGGATGCACCTACGGTCCCAGATTTGGCCGCCGAGTGCCCGTCTCGGGTTTCGGGCTATCCGGGGCAGGGTCCGGCAAGGCGGCCTCTGGCGGGCTTCTGTGTGCGTCCTGCCGAGTTGCCGGATACAATGCGGCGGCGACCGTCAAGGACAGCGCGGCGGCCAGTTCGAGGAAGCCAACCGTCAGGATGTTGAGCCACTGCCCCACGTCACCCTCGGCAACGCGCCACCCGAACGCCCCGAGCACGAAGGCGACGCCAGCCGCTTGGCTGTCCGGCCGCGCTGCCGTGCTCTTGACGGGCGTGGCGTCGCCGAGCTTGGCCAGGAGTGCCGTCAGCTCGGCCCGGCGTTCCGCAATCTCTGGCCGCTGCCCCTTCAAGCCGGCCAGTTCGTCGCGTGCGGCCTTGACCAGGGCGCGCCGGTCCTGGTGTGCGTCTATGCTGGACGCCCGTTCCGAAATTGCCGCGTCACGGCTGCCGGCGACGAAGCCGAGCGAGCAGACGCTGGCATAGGCTAGACAGCCAGGCGCCAGCACGAGGGTGATGATGCGCGTCCCGAAACCCCTCCCGCGGACGACGGCCACCCAGCAGAACGGCCCGAGCACGGATGCGCCGACAGATGCGGCGGCCAGCACGAGGGCCCGGAACTCGCTGCTGGCGAGACCGAGCTGGTAGCCGTGCGCCACGTTCTGGGCGCCTGCAACGATTCTCCTAGCGCGCAGAGGGAACGCATGGCGACCGACAAGGCGGAGTTGTTTGGCCGTCACTTTGTGTACGAGGTTTGGATGCTTCTGGAGACGCGGAACTGCCTATCTCGCGGCGTGATCGAAAAGTTGGTGCGGAATGCGCTGATAGAATCCTTCTGCCTTCACGCGCGGGCATTGGTTGATTTCTTCAACGGGAAGAAGGGAGCCGATGCCGCGGCGTTCGCGGATGACGACTATAAACCGTTCCCAGACGGGCATGACCTGGGTGACCTCATAGTGAAGGTGAACACCCAGATCGTTCACCTCACGGGAAAGCGAACCGCGAACCAGAATGAGAAGATCAATCATCGGGACCGCGAGACGCTACTTCAAGGAGTCTGGGCCGAAGTGACCAATTTCTTGCGCCATCTGAAGCCGGAATATCATCCACTGTGGCCGGAACTTACCTGGTCACCAATCGTCGTGGGCACGTCCCTGGGGATATTGACGACTACCTCCACCTAGCCGGCCTGAGGCTCCGCTGGCGCGTGCGCGGACCGGCGCCAGGTCGTTGCGTTTCACGCGAAGCCCACGGGCGGCCCAATGGCATCGCCGACCCTGTCTGGCCACCGATGCAGAACCCTTTGAACGATGCCGCCGGGCGTGATCGTCGTCAGCGCGACGAAGCTGCCGACCGGGTAGGCCGCACGCTGGCGCTTGGTCAGCTCGACCATCGCAGCCTCGAATCCCGCCGGGCTGTCCCCACGCCGCGGGACTGTGCTTTGGCATCAGTCGCCTCGCGTTGCGCACGTTGATGGCATCGGCCGGGACAAACCTAAGCAGATTTTCCTCGCCAGGCCGACATTTGGCGGCGGCCCGCGCGTCCGCTTTCGGTGCCTTGTTGCCGGACGCCCGCCCATCGCACGGTGAGTTTTGTGAAGGGTTTCGGATGCCGGCCCATCGCAACGGCGGGGCAGGCACCGGGGCCGGCGTCCGAAAGCCTCCAGGGAAGGAACGCGCGAGTAGTGGGGGGAAGAGGGCGCCGCGGGTGCTATGGGGATTTCGCTGTAGTGGG
>DASRIN010000634.1:0-2514 GCA_035649975.1 Gemmatimonadales bacterium | reverse complement strand
GAAAATCGACGAGCTGCGGGAGCTGGTTCGGGGCAACCCGGTCTACCGCAGGCTGGTGGACCTGAGCTCCCGGATTGAGGGCATCTCGCGCCACATGTCGGTGCACGCGGCCGGGGTGGTGATCGCGCCGGGTCCGCTGTCCGACTACGTGCCGGTCTGCACCGCTCCGGCAAGAGGTGCAGGCGCCGGCAGCGAAGGCGATGAGGCGATCATCACCCAGTACGAGATGGGCGCGCTGGAAAAGGTCGGCATGCTCAAGATGGACATGCTGGGCCTCAAGACTCTCACCGTGATTCATGACGCGGTCCAGATGATCGGTGAGCGGCACGGGGCGGCCCCGCGGATGGAGGAGCTCGCGCTCGACGATCCCCGGGTTTACGAGCTTCTGCGGCAGGGCCGCACTGCCGGCGTGTTCCAGTTCGAGTCTCCGCTGGCCACCGACACCTTGCGGGCCATGAAGTGTGACCGCTTCGACGATCTGGTGGCCAGCAATGCCCTTCTCCGTCCCGGTCCGCTGGATGCCGGCATGCACACGGTTTTCATCCGGCGGAAGCTGGGGCAGGAACGGGTCACGTACCCACACCCCTCAGTGAAGGAGATCCTGGAGCCGACCTACGGCGTCATCACTTATCAGGAACAGGTGATGCGCATTGCGAACGTGCTGGCCGGGTTCAGCCTGGCAGAGGCGGACGTGCTCCGCAAGGCGGTGGGCAAGAAGGACCAGGAGCTGGCCGACCGAGAAGTCGCCAAGTTCGTGGAGCGCGCCGTCGCCCTGGGCCACCCCCGGCCAATGATCGAGGAGCTGGGGCGCCAGATCGTCACTTTCGGCCGGTATGGATTCAACAAGTCGCACTCGGTGGCTTACTCGATCCTGAGCTACCAGACCGCGTGGCTCAAGGCACATCATCCGGCCGAGTTCATGGCGGCCCTGCTGTCCTCTGAGATCGGCAACACCGACAAGGTGGTTCAGTACATCAATGAGGCGCGGGAGCTGGGCCTCGAGATCCTGCCCCCCGATGTGAACGAGTCCGGGTTCAAGTTCACCGTGGTGGGCGAACGCCGCATCCGGTTCGGTCTCGGCGCGGTACGCAACGTGGGCGAAGGAGCTATCGCCTCGATTATCGGAGGACGCCAAGCGGGCCCGTATCGGTCGGTGAACGAGCTGGTAGAGCGCATTGACCTGCGGCTCTGCAATAAACGGGTTCTCGAATCGCTGGTCGCGGCAGGAGCTCTCGACTCCCTTGGGGGACACCGCCGGCAATTGATCGAGGCGCTCGAGCCGGCGCTGGCCGAGGCCCAGCTGATTCAGGCAGAGCGGGAGGCGGGACAGGGATCCTTGTTCGGCGACGGTGGGAGTAGCGCAACCAGCGAGATCTCCGCCGAGGAGGGGCGTTCGGTTGCTTCCGGCTTTTCCGCCGGTTCCGCCCTCCTTGATCTCCCGGCCTGGACCGAGGCGGAGCGCCTGGCCAAGGAGAAGGAGGTCCTCGGCTTCTTCATCTCCGGGCATCCGTTGGAGCGGTTTCGGGAAGAGGTGGAGCTCTTCGGCACCCGTACAACCGCCACGCTGGGTGAATGGGGGGAGCAACAAGTCAGCGTTGCGGCGGTGGTGACCGGGGTCAAGCGGCAGATTTCCAAGAAGACCGGAAAGGAATATGCCCGCCTGGTGCTGGAGGATTTTCATGGGACGGCCGAAGCCATCGTCTTCCCCGAGGCCTGGGCCAAGCTCAACCAGATCATTCTGCCCGACTCCGCGCTGCTGCTGACCGGCGGGTACAGCGAGCGGGATCGGGGGGAAGATCAGGCGCCGTTCATCGTGGAGAGCGCCCGGCCGCTGGAAGAGCTCAAAGCCTCGGGTGCATTGGCGTTGAGCCTGCGCTGGAGGGCTCCATCGGCACCCCAGCCTTCAGCGGTCAAGGAGATCGCCGCCATCTGCTCGGCTCATCCGGGGCCAGTGCCGATCTACATCGAGTGGAGTGACGGGAACGGTGAGGCGGTGCGGCTCCGTTCGAAGCGGATCCGGGTGGCCGCGGCGGACGACCTCGTGCGCGCCCTCAAGGACCTCCTGGGCGCCGAGTCAGTGCATTACGTGAAGGCAGGCTGACTCGGATGGCGTCGGCGTACACGCTCGAGTTCGAGAAGCCGCTCCTGGAGCTGGAGCGGCAGATCGAGGACCTCAAGCGCATCGGCAGTGAACGTCAGATCGACATCGATGGCGAGCTCGAAGGGCTCACCACCAAGCTCGAGTCGCTGCGCGCCGACATCTACCGCAACCTGACTCCACTGCAGCGGGTGATGGTTGCGCGCCACCCCCGCCGGCCGTATACCCTTGATTATCTCAGCACCATCTTTACCGACTTCATCGAGCTGCATGGTGACCGGCTCTACATGGACGACCCGGCCGTGGTGGGAGGCTGGGCCCGGCTGGCGGGCGTATCGGTGATGGTGGTCGGGCATCAGAAGGGTCGCGATACCAAGGAGAACCTGAAGCGCAACTTCGGCATGCCGCATCCGGAG
>DASRIN010000633.1:0-3489 GCA_035649975.1 Gemmatimonadales bacterium | reverse complement strand
CGGCTGGTCGCCCGCGACGGCCGGCAGGAGAACAACTTCGAGGCCCGGGAGTTCGAGTTCGCCTTTCAGTCAGCCCTCGATCCGTACTCCAGCACCAAGATCTTCATGACCTTCGAGGACGAGGAGGTGGGGATCGAGGAGGGATATCTCTACTGGACCGGACTGCCGGGCGGGCTCCGGCTCGACCTGGGCAAGTTTCGCCAGCAGGTGGGCGACTTGAACCGCTGGCACCTGCACGCCCTGCCCGAGAGCGAATACCCGCTGGTCTATCAGCGGTTCTTCTCCGAGGAGGGACTCGCCGGCATCGGCGTCTCCCTCTACACCGCGCTGCCGTTCTCCATCCTGGGCGCCACGCACGAGGTCTGGCTCCAGGGCACCACGGCCGAGAGCGATCCGCTCTTTGCCGGCGGCCATCAACCCACCCTGCTCGGCCGGCTGCAGAACTTCCGCCAGCTGAGCCGCAGCACTTATGCGCAGCTCGGCATTACCGGTCTGGGCGGCGACAACGACGATGCCGAGCTCCAGAGCCGGCTCCTGGGGCTCGACTTCCGGCTGACCTATCGGCCGCCCGAAGCGGGGACCCGGCGGGACATCACCTTCCGGGCCGAGGGCTATCGGCTGCACGCCGATGAGCTCGGTATCACGACCAACCGGTACGGAACGTTTCTGGACCTGTCGGCGCGCACCAGCCGCCGCTGGGTATTCGGTGCCCGCTACGATTGGGTGGAGGCGCCGAGAGGACCGGAGAACACCGAATGGCGAATCACGCCCAACATCACCTGGTGGCAGAGCGAATTCGTCTATCTCCGGCTGGAAGGCGAGCACCGGAACACCGACCTGGAGGGCAGCAGCAACATGCTCACGTTCCAGGCCGTGTGGGCGATGGGGCCGCACAAGCATGAGACGTATTGACAGCGGGGCAGATAGGCGGCGGGGCGGCGGGGCAGTGAAACAACAACTTTGAAGGATACGAACATGTTCGCAGCGCTCTTACTCATAAGTGGTCTTCTCGGTTCGACTGCCCCGCCGCCCAGCGGCCCCGCTGCCCAGCGGGAACCCGCCCCGCCAGTCAAGGTCGTTACCAGCTTGACGACCTACGGCGCCATCGCCCGGGAAATCGTGGGCGACCGGGGAACAGTCACCTCCATCGCCCAGGGCGACGAGGACCCGCACTTCGTGCAGCCCAAGCCCAGCTTCGTCTCGGTGCTGCGGAACGCCGACCTCTTCGTGACCACCGGAATGGATCTCGAGCTCTGGGTGCCGGCGCTGCTGGACCGGGCCGGCAACCGGAAGATCGACGAGGGTGGGCCGGGCTACGTGGCGGCGTACCGGGGCATCGATCTGATGGAGGTGCCCACCAACCTGAGCCGGGCCCAGGGCGACATCCACGTGGACGGCAATCCCCACATCCACACCGATCCGGTCAACGGGATCCTCATCGCCCGCAACATCCTTGCGGGGCTGCAGCGGGCGTCGCCCGCCAACGCCGCCTTCTTTGCTGACCGGGAGCGTGACTTCGAGAAGCGGGTGTTGGAAGCCACCGTCGGTCCCGAGCTGGTCACCATCCTCACGCCGGCCTCGGCCTTCGATCTGCTTAGCACTAACAAGCTGGACGCTTTCCTGAGTCGCCAGAAGTATCAGGGCAAGCCACTGAGCGAGCGGCTGGGTGGCTGGCTGCAGCAGGCCGAGCCGTTCCGGGGCAAAGAGATGGCCTGCTACCACAAGGAATGGGCCTACTTCAGCCGGCGCTTCCAGGTCGACTGCGTCACCTACATCGAGGCCAAGCCGGGCATTCCACCGACACCGGGCCACGTGCAGGAAGTCATCAAGCTGATGAAGGAGCAGAAGATTCCCGTGCTCTTTGCCTCCAATTACTTCGATCGCAAGCAGATCCAGCAGGTAGCCGAGCGGACCGGCGCCCGCGCCGTGATCGTGCCGGAGAACACCCAGGGGGCGCCCGGAGTGGACACCTACTTCGACCTGATGAACACCTGGGTCAAGAGTCTGGCGGACGGCTTCCGCAGCGTCGCCCTTACGACCGGAGCCAAATGATGGACCTGAGCCTCTTTCTGCCGCCGCTGGTGGCCTGCCTGGTGATCGTTGCGATCCACTCCTATCTGGGCATCCACGTGATCGCGCGCGAGGTGATCTTCGTGGATCTCTCGCTGGCTCAGATGGCGGCGCTGGGCTCTTCGGTGGCGATTCTCGCCGGTAGCCAGCCCGATTCTTCGACCGCTTTCCTCTACGCGCTCGGCTTTACCACCCTGGGCGCGGCAGTGTTCGCACTCACCCGCACCTCCGAACGCGGTGCGGTGCCGCAGGAGGCGATCATCGGGATCGTCTACGTCATGGCTTCGGCCGCGGCGATCCTGGTTGCCGACCGCACCCCTCGCGGAGGGGAGGCGATCAAGGACATCCTGGTGGGAAGTTTGCTCTGGGTGGACTGGCCCACGATTCTCCGGCTGGCCGGAGTCTACGCGGTGGTGGGACTGTTCCACTGGGTGCTCCGGAAACGCTTTCTTACCATTTCCTTCAATCCCGAGACCGCGTTGGCCCACGGGTGGCGCATCCGCTGGTGGGATTTCCTGTTCTATCTCTCGTTCGGGATCGTGATCACCTTCTCGGTGCCGATCGCCGGCGTGCTGCTGGTCTTCTCCTTCCTGGTCGTGCCGGCGGCGGTTGCCTTCCAGTTCACCCGGCGGCAGGGAACTCTGGCAGTGATCTCCTGGATCGCGGGCGCCCTCGCCTCCGCCGGCGGGCTGTGGATCTCATTCCACTACGATCTGCCGACCGGCCCGGTAATCGTCTGCATGTTCGGGGTGGTGCTGCTGGGAGCGTATCTGCTGAGGCGGCTGGTCGGGTCGCGAGTGCCTGCGGTAGTGGCGGATCGGGTAACCGCGTGAGAGGTAAGCGGTGAGCGGTGAGCTCTTACCGCTCACCTTTTTTCTGCCTGTCTCCACCGCGAAATGGTCGGCTGCGGCAGCATCGAGGTCCGGCGGAGCAGCTCCAGGTGCGCGGCCACGATGTCGGCCAGATGCTGGGCCGGCAGGACATGATGCTCGTCCAGGGTGTTGGGCAGCTTGGCGCTGAACATGAGCGCCCCATGGACCCGGCCGGCCACCCGAAGCGGCACGATCAGCCGGCTCTCGCCGCCGTTCTGAGCAAAGGCGCAGGGCAGCTCGCCGCGCAGCGTCCGGGCCAGCGCCCCCACCACCGACACCAGCGGCAGACTCGAGAGCGTGCGCTTCTCGCCGGGCTCCAGCATTACCACCCGGTCGTTCTGAGTCATGCGGAGCGCGAAGGTAAGCTTCTCGAACGGGAGGATTGTCCTGGCCTCGGCTGCCAGGAGCTGAGTGGCCACCGACGGATCCGAAGTCGTGGCGAGCAGTCCCGCAATCCGAAACAACTGCTCGGCATGGGGATTGTTCTCGGCGGCACGCACCACCGGCATCGGCTGCTCCTCGGCTCGCGCGAACCCGCCGATCTGCG
>DASRIN010000632.1:0-2812 GCA_035649975.1 Gemmatimonadales bacterium | reverse complement strand
AAACGGTGGGTCAGACCGGAGGCCGCTCCGGCAGACGCGGTGGAAGCTCAGATTGCGCGATGTCCGTCGGGGGCGCTGCAGAGCTATCGGCCCGGCCAGCCCCGGCCGGATCGGTGATCGTCTTGCGAGGCATCGCGCTGTCGGCGCCCGCACTCCTCCTGTTCGCCACTCTGCAGGCGGCCCCGGCCGCAACCGTTCGAGAAATCCGGATGACTTCCCGGTTCGTCCCGGCCGAAATCAGCGTCCGCGCCGGTGATACCCTCCGCTTCATCAACCAGACGGGCGGGCCCCACAACATCCAGTTTTTCGTGGATTCCATTCCGGAATCGGCGCGGGTTCTCCTCGAAGCCGCCATGCCGGGAGCCAAGATCGGCCCCCTCTCGAGCCCACTGCTGCTCGGCGAGCACGACCGATACGACATAGCGGTCCCGGCGCTACCGCCGGGCCGCTATCCGTTCGTCTGCCTGCCGCACTTCGCGAGCCGAATGCTCGGCACGCTGGTCGTGGTGCCCTGACGGCTAGTGAGTTCCGATGACCGGCGCGACCGCCGAGATGGCGGGGAGCGTCAGCCGGGTCTCTCTGAAGCCGCTGTGAATCGTGATGAAATAACTGCCGGCCTGCGCCAGGGTGACCGTCGCCTTGTACTGGCCTTTCTCCTTGCCCGGGACGGCATCGACGCGGGCGACCGTTCCGGCGCCTTTCACTTCCAGGGTGGGCTTGAGGCCCGACAGCGGGGTGGTTCCATGCTGCTTGACCACGAAAACGAGGTCGAGCGGCTGTCCCGTGACAACCTTGTCGGGCAGCTTCTCGACACTGATTGTGGCCCAGCCACCGAAACGATCGGTGGTGGAGGGCGCCGCCACGAGAATGGAAAGCGCGAGGGACCAGAGAATGGTGTTCATGGTTATCTCCCGTTCGGTCGACAAGGTGAAGGTTCAAAGCTAGGATGCCGGGAAAGGCACGGGGGTTTGGAACTGGGTACTAGGTACTAGGTACTGGGTACTGGGTACTTCGTACCGGCAACCCAGCACCCAGCACCCAGCACCTAGTCCCCAGCACCCAGCACCCAGCACCTAGTACCCAGCACCCAGCACCCAACTCAAGGGACCCCATGATCCGCACGTACGGCCTGACCCACATCGCCCTCGCGGTTCGGAACCTGGAGCGCTCGATCGAGTTCTACCGCGGGGTATTCGGGTCGAAAGTGGTCTATCGCGATGCCGGTTTTGCCCAGCTTCAGACTCCCGGTGCCCGTGACGTGCTGGTGCTCGAGAAGCATCGTGCCGGCGCGGGGAAGGCCGGCGGCGTCAAGCATTTCGGCTACCGGCTCCGGTCTCCCCGCGGAATTGCCGGGGCCGCTCGGGCGGTCGAGGCGGCCGGCGGAACCGTCATGAGCCAGGGAGATTTCGTCCCGGGGGAGCCGTACCTCTTTGCCCGGGATCCCGACGGTTACACCGTCGAGATCTGGTTCGAGCTTCCAACTCCGGTCGATCCCAAGCGGCGGCGCAAGCCGTAGATTGCTTCCCATGGTCCTTCGCTGGATTCTCGCGGCCCTCCACCTCCTCGGACTCGGTGTCGGTTTGGGGGCGATCTACGCGCGGTCGCTGGCGCTTCGCGGGCCGCTCGACCTCCCCGGGCTCCGGCGGGTGTTCGTCGCCGACACCTGGTGGGGCGTCGCCGCGGGCCTCTGGATCGTCACGGGACTGCTGCGGGCTCTGGGCGGCTATGAGAAGGGAACGGACTATTACCTCCACAATCATCTGTTTCTCACCAAAATGGGGCTCCTGGTCCTGATCCTGATTCTCGAAACCGGAGTGATGCTGCGGCTGATCCTGTGGCGGCGTGCCGTCGCGCAGGGCGCGCTACCCGATACCAGCCGGGCTCCCCGCTACGCCGGTGTCAGCCTGCTCCAAACCATCCTCGTGCTTCTGATGGTCGTTGCCGCCACCGGCATGGCGCGCGGTTTCGGGGCGAGGTGAGCACCCCCTACACCCGTGACGAATTCAATGCCCGGCGCGCGGGAGTGAAGGCTGTCATGCGCCGGGAGGGGCGGGTGCTGGTCCTGGTGAGTGTCGGGCTGGGCTTGGGGCAGCTGCTTTTCATTGCCTGGGCCGATTCGAATCTGGAACGACGGACCGCGGTTCCGCTGGAGGGATTGATCTTCCTGGTCTACATGGGGCTGGTCGGCTGGCGAGGCTGGCGGCTGCAACAGCAGCTCCGCGCCGCCCGACCGGTCTGTCCCCATTGCGGCGCCAGCCTCAGCGAGATGTCGGAACGCATTGCCGTGGCGACCGGCAAATGTGATGCATGCGGAGGCCAGGTTGTGGCGTAATGTGCTGAGCAAGGCCTGGCTCGCCGCCCGGAGTCTCCTCTGGACCGTGATCCTGCCGGGCACCATGGCAGGCTATATCCCCTGGCGTTATTTCGGGTTGGGAGACGTACACCTCAACCTCCGCGATCCCATGCATATCGGAGGGGCGCTGCTCCTCGTCCTCGGCGCAATCCTGCTGGGGCGGTGCATCTGGGAGTTCGCGGCGACCGGCCGGGGCACGCTTTCCCCGGTGGATCCACCTCGCGAGCTGGTCGTCGCCGGGCTCTATCGGTACGTTCGCAATCCGATGTACCTGAGTGTGGGGACGATGCTGCTGGGCGAGGTCCTCCTGACCGGGTCGACAGATCTGCTGCTCTTCGCGGCGGCCGGGGCCGTGGTGGTGAACCTTTTCGTCATCGGCTACGAGGAACCCTATCTGCGGCGGACGTTCGGCGCCTCGTACGAGCGATACATGTCGAGGGTGGGGCGATGGATCCCCCG
>DASRIN010000631.1:0-3226 GCA_035649975.1 Gemmatimonadales bacterium | reverse complement strand
TCAGGGGATCGAAGTAGCCCTCTTCGTATTGCTGGATCCACTGGTCTACCCGTCGCTGCGCGTCGGTGAGGAAGTCGCCGGTCGCGGCCCGCGAGTCGCGGGTCACGTCTTGGCCCGAGAACCTGCCCCAGCCGGAGCACGCGACTGGTGACTCGGGGCTCGTGACTTCTCCAAGGCCGCAATCAGCGCCTTGCAGAAGACCGGCAGGTCCGCGGGAGTGCGCGACGAAATCAGATTCCCGTCCACCACCACCGGGCTGTCCTCCCAGATGAGGCCGGCGTTGACCAGGTCGTCCTTGATCGCTCCCACGCTGGTGCCTCGTTTGCCCCGGACGATGCCCGCCGAGATCGGCACCCAGCCCGCATGGCAGATGAAGGCGACCGGCTTTCCGGCCTGATAGATCTCCCGGGTGAGCTGCAGCAGCTTCGTGGACCGCCGCATGATGTCGGGGGCGTAGCCTCCCGGAATTACCAGGCCGTCGAAGTCCTCGGCTGAGATCTGGTCCACGCTGGTATCCACTGTAATCGGATACCCGCGCTTGCCCTGATAGGTCTTCTCTCCGGTCCCGGCCACGATGGTGCGGGCGCCCTCCTCCTCCAGTCGGATCTTGGGATACCAGAGCTCGAGGTCCTCATAGAGCGGGCCGGCAAAGAACAGAATGGTCTTGTCGCGCAGTGACACGGATGGCTCCTTGCTAGTTACACTAAATCAACTCCGCCAGCCTGAGACTTGGCACAGGCCGCCTCCACCAAAGCTAGTCGGAAGCTCGAGGGCGAAATGGGTTCGGCCATATGAACTATCGCTGCACCTGCAAAAGATTTCCTGAATCTTTTCGAACACCGCGTCAAATGTGGCAGTCCAGCAGGGACATCCAGTTTCGCGTAATGCAATGCTCCAGCTCGGGCTCTCCACCCCAAGCTATTGATTTCAGGGAACATACATAGCGGCACGCCCCCTGCCACGTGGGTCTCATCCCACTGGAGGGGCATGTGAGAAGCCGGAGCAGCTTGGCCCGCGGATTCACCCTGGTCGAGATCGTCATGGTCATCGTCCTGGCTGGAATGCTCATGGCTATCGCGCTTCCCCGGTTTCGGGACCAGCGCATCCGCTATCAGCTCGACACCGCAGCTTTCCAGCTTGCCGGCGACCTGCGGCGGGCCCAGATCGAAGCCATCCGCCGGAACCAGCCCGTCACCCTGGAACGGATCAACGATTCCACCTACAACGTCGACTTCATCGGTGACCGCTCGCTGACAGACAACGTTCGGTTCAACGCGGCCCTCTCGGCAGACTCCGTGCGTCTGGCCACATTCGGGCCTCCGACCACCGGTGCCCGCTCGTTTGTGGTTCGGCGGGCCGGCGTTCAGAAGACCGTGACCGTCAGTGCCGCTGGCCTGGTGACCGTCCAATGACCCCATCTTCTCTGACCGCTCGAGGGAGACCGGCGGAGTCCGGTTTCACACTGGTCGAGCTCATGCTCGCCATCATCGTGCTCACCGTGGGATTACTGGGGCTCGCCAGCACCATGGTGAGCATGACCCGGTACCAAGACCTGGGCGCGGCCCATGCCGACATGACCGCCCTGGGCGATCACAAGATTGAGCAATTGCGCGTCGCGGCCACTTATCAAACCGCCGATATCGCGCAGCTGGACGTGGGAGGCTCGATGACGGTGCCCACTGCCCTGCATGTGGACACTCTGGTCGAGCGGGGTCGGACGTACATCCGTCTTTGGCAAGTGCAGAATGGGCCGGGTGGCACCCGCCAGGTGAATCTGCGCGTGCGTCCCCGGGTAGACGATGTCCGGACGCCGGCTCAGCTCGATTTCTCGACCCTCATTCAGATCATGACGCCGCAATAGGAGGCGCATGTATAGCCGAGCAACCAGGGGGTTTACCCTAGTCGAAGTCATGATCGCATTGACCATGCTGGCCATCATCATGGGCGGCGTGGTCAGCGTGATGATGAGCATGCAGCGAGGCTACATCCGCCAGCGGGAAGTGGCCCGGAGCGAGGATGCCCTCCGGGTAGCCGAGCTGACGATTACCCGCATCCTTCAGACGGCGGGCTCAAATCCCCTGAACATGGCTGCGGGCACGGCGAACTCTCCCCGGGTCGAGCCATTGACGGCGCCGTTCGACACGCTGCAGGTGCTGGCTGATTTCAACCCGGTCGATGGGGACACCGGCGATCTGCTCGAAAACATGCTGGTGTATGCTCTGAACGACACCCTCTTCGTCCGCTGGCAACAAGGCGGCGCGGTGGCACCGGTGGCCTTTCCGGTGCGGACGGTGCTGTTCCAATACGATTCCGCCGGGACCATCCTGAACGATCCGGTTGTGATCCGCCGTGCCGCTACGCGCGTACGGGTCAGACTTGAGGCCCCCAAGCACAATCGCACCAATGTTCTCTCCAGGAGGGACACGTGGGTGTACTTACGAAACCGTCGCTAGTGGCGGACCGCCGGGGCGTGGCCCTGCCGAGCGCGATGTTTGCCCTGGTCGCCATGACCGTCCTGCTGGCCGGCATCTTCGTCTTTGCGGACCTGCAAGCCAAAGCGGTGCGAAACCGGGAGCGGGCCAACCGGGCGCAGCATGTGGCGGAGGCCGGGGTCAATCACGCCCTTGGGTTGCTGCGGGGAAGTCTCAAGTCCAAAAGCTTCACCCAGATCCTGAGGGGAGCGGACAACGCGACCGGCAGCGCTCTAACGCAGGCTGACGACTCGCTCTTCATTAACTGGCCGGGCCTGGCTGCCGGCGATCAGATCCCTCTGGCCGGCCAGGCCTATCAGGGGCACACCTACTTTGTGACCGTCGCGGACGATCCGCTGGACAGTGATGGTAACCCCAAGGCCGACATGAACGGCCGGGTGCGCATCTGGTGCCGGGGAGTTACTAGCGACGGCTCTACCGCCGAAGTCCAGGCCATCGTGGGCGCGGTCCCCCAGCCGGGGATCGCAGCCGACGGAAACCTCACCATCGGTAATAGCAACGTGATCTCCGGTGCGTGCGGCGGCATCCATGCCAACGGCAATCTCGGCACCGTGGGTGGTGGTCCAACCATTAACGGCCCGGCCAGCGCCACCGGCACGGTGAGCGGCAGCTATACCCTCCCTAACAGTAGTCCGGCGCCCCAGATACCCGGCGCGCCCGAGGTCCCGATCCCGGACCTCAACCCGATGGACTTCTGCGCCGGCGCGGAGTTCAATCTGACGGTCGTCGGCGGC
>DASRIN010000630.1:0-9527 GCA_035649975.1 Gemmatimonadales bacterium | reverse complement strand
GTTGTCCTGGACGGTGATCGAGTTGTCAGCGTGAATGGTGACATTGATCGTGTCGCAGTGCCCGGCGAGCGCCTCGTCGATCGAGTTGTCCACCACTTCGTAGACCAAGTGATGGAGGCCGTTCTCGCTGGTGGACCCGATGTACATGCCGGGCCGGCGGCGAACCGCCTCCAGGCCTTTGAGGACCTGAATGGACTCCGCTTTGTACTCGGGCTTGTTGTCCAGGACAGCGCTGTCGTCTTTGGCCATGGCTCCCTAGTGGTTTGGCTTCTCAGTTTGGTTCCGCTCGAGCGGTCCCGGCATCCAGCGGATCTCCTTCACTCGCCCCGACCGTCCGGCGTTGAGCCGGGCGAGGATCTTCGGGGCCATCAGGCTCAGCTCATTGGCCCAGGGCGCGCTGGCCACCCGGACCCGCAGCACGCCGTCCGGTGTCACCGACTCCGGCGCGGTGACCGCCGCGATTTGAGGACCCACCAGCTCGGCCCACTGCTCGATGATCCCGGCCTGCTGCACCCGTTTGGTGAGGCCCGCCTGCTTGAAGTAGCTGGTAAGGGCGTCGGCGAGCGGAGTAGGGTGGACCTTTTTGTCGGTCACGAGTCTAGGGTAAAGGGTCTGGGTCTAATCGTTCTCAAACAATCCTCCCACTCTTCACCGTCCAGACCGGCAACTCCAAATTCGGCGGCAGCTCGTCGGGACGTGGGCTGGTCACGAATACCTGCCGATCGTCCGGGCCCATGAGTCTCCGCGCCAGCCGGCTCTGCCGCTCCCGGTCGAGCTCGGCAAACACGTCGTCCAGCAGCAGCACCGGCTCGGTCCCGTGCGCCTGCCGGAGTCCGGCGATCTCGATCAGCTTGAGCGCCACCGCCGCGCTGCGCTGCTGGCCGGTGGACCCGTAGTCGCGAAGTGCTCTGCCCCCGATCTCGATTGCCAAGTCATCTCGGTGGGGACCAACTGTCGTCATGCCCCGGTCCCGATCGTTCGTGATCGCCTCGCTCAACGCCGCATCCCAGGCGGCAGCCTCGGCCAACTCGGGCCGGCCCCGATAACTCAGCTGGGCTTTGCCCACCTCGCCCAGACATTCGAACTCGGCGGCGAACTGCTCCGAAGCACCCGCTGACCACTCCAGGCGAGTTCTAATTAGCTCCGCGCCGCCGGCCGCGAGCGGTGCGTCGAATGCACGGGCCAGATCGGCTCGACCTTGTCGCAGCGCGCTGTTCCGCTGAGCCAGCGCACCGCGATACTGAGTTAACGCCCTCAAGTACTGGCGACTGGAGAGCGACAGCAGCCGGTCCAGATACTGCCTGCGGACCGCAGCCGCTCCGGTTGCAAGGCCGAGATCCGAAGGAAGAAACGCAACCCCAACCCAGGTACCCACCACCTCGGCAACCCGGGCCATCTCGCTACCGTCCACCTCGATCCGCTTCTTGCGGCCGCCATAAGTGACCGCCACCTGTCTCGCGGGCGCCCCTTCGAGCCGGATCTCCAGGTGAAAGCCGAGTGCGTTGCCAACTACCTGCTGGTCCGGCGCAC
Source organism: Gemmatimonadales bacterium (assembly GCA_035649975.1). Classification (GTDB taxonomy): domain Bacteria; phylum Gemmatimonadota; class Gemmatimonadetes; order Gemmatimonadales; family GWC2-71-9; genus CAVVWJ01. The sequence goes on along the minus strand of DASRIN010000630.1, from coordinate 7,997 downwards.
CCCGAAACGAGCGGAAGAGCACCGGATAATAGATCGCCTCCAGCAGGTTGGTCTTGCCTTGCGCATTGGCCCCGAGCAGGGCCACGCCGCGGGGCGGCGCCTCTCGCTCAAGATCGGCCAGGTTCCGGTAGCCCCGGGCGATCAGACTGCTGAGCCGCACTACTGAACGAAGATCCGGCGTGATGCCGCGACGCCCTGATTGCCCTCCCCGTCAACCCCGTGAATGCGGACCGTGATTGTGTCGCCGTCATTCCCGCTGGTCGTAATTGGGATCCCGAATCTCACCGTGTCGGACGGAGGATTGGGTCGGAACGGCGCGAAATTGTCGCTACCGCCAATGACCAGAAAGTAGACAGTATCGACCCCATCGGGATCGATTGTTTGCCCGTTCACGAAGAACTCGGGGCCGGCCACAACGGTGGTGTCGAAGACGTTGGGACGATCGATCACTGTGAGCGGGCCGGCGCCGTCGGACGGGTCTGGGCCCGCAGGAAACGTGAGCCGCTCCCGCTCATCACACGCCGAGGCGGCAATCACGACGCCGGCGAGCAAATACGGCACCCACCAGCGCCGGCCGCTCCCCTCATCTGGCCGGGGTTTCCCCCTCTTCGGCATCACTAAAAAATAGTCGGTCGGAGGTCGGAATTGCAGGTCGAACTACATGCCTTTGAAGGCCGGTTTGCGCTTCTCCAGAAAGGCCTTGGTGCCTTCGCGCATGTCCTCAGTGGCGGAGAGCAGGCCGAAGTAGCCAGCCTCCAACAGGAGCGCCTGATCTACTGCCATCTCCGCTCCCGCATCCACCGCTTCGAGGCAGGCCTGCACCGCCAGGGGACCGTTGGCCAGGATGGCACGAAGCAGACTTTCGGTTTCCGGGAGCAGCCGGTCGGACGTCACCACCCGGTTCACCAGTCCAATCCTCAGCGCCTCCTGGGCATCGATCATGTCTCCAGTGAGGAGCAGCTCGAGCGCGCGGGCCCGCCCGATCAACCGGGGAAGCCGCACGGTGCCCCCGTACCCCGGGGCGATGCCGAGCTTCACCTCAGGCTGTCCGAACTTGGCATTCTCGCTGGCGACCCGAAGATGACAGGCCATGGCCAGCTCGCAGCCACCCCCCAGGGCGAACCCGTTCACCGCCGCAATGACCGGCTTGCCACACCGCTCCAGACGGCGGAAGACTTGCTGTCCGGTAAGGGCACGGTTGCGGCCGGTGACAGAGTTCTGTTCGGTCAGCTCTCCGATGTCGGCGCCGGCAACAAACGCCTTGGTCCCAGCCCCGGTGACGATGACTCCGCGGACGGCAGCGTCGGTCTCCACCCGGGTGACCGCGTCGCCCAGCTCGGCGATCACAATCGCGTTCAAAGCATTGAGCTTGTCCGGCCGGTTGATGGTGAGCCGGGCGATTCCGTCAGTGAGGTCGAATGTGAGAGTGGATGACATAGTCAGTCGCCAGTCGCCGGTCGTCAGTTCGTAAGTCTCGGTGTGGATAGGCTCGGGTACAAAGTACACTGACTGCACTCCAGCTACGACTACCGGGTCAATGCCGCTGTGCGATTCTGTGACTGGCGACTGGCGACTGGCGACTGGCGACTGGCTATCTTCTCCCCATGCCTACCGACATACCTGCACCGATTGGATGGAACGCCGACCAGGGGCTCCGAATTCTCGATCAGACTCTCTTGCCGGAGGAGGAGCGCTACCTCGACCTGGGTACACTCGACCAGCTCGCGGAGGCCATCCGATCGCTGAGGGTCCGGGGAGCACCGCTCATCGGGATCGCAGCGGCAATGGGGGTGGCGGTGGAGGCGGGGCAGCGGGGCAGCCGGGCAGCGGGCCAGCGAGAGCTGGAGAGGATTCGGGCTGCGTGTGAGCTGCTTGCGGCGACCAGGCCGACAGCGGTGAACCTTCGGTGGGCGCTGAATCGGATGGAGCACCGGGCCACGAAAGCGGTTGATGCCGGCGAGCCGCTCGAGGCCGCACTGCGCGATGAGGCAAACGCCATCTGGGAAGAGGACCGCGGAATGTGCGAGCGCATCGGCGCGCTCGGTGCCCCGCTGATTCCCGAGGGCGCCACTGTGGCCACCATCTGTAACGCGGGTGCGCTCGCCACCGGCGGCATCGGCACCGCGCTGGCCCCGGTGTACACTCTGCACCGACGCGGCCGCTCTGTTTCGGTGATCGTACCGGAGACCCGGCCGCTGCTTCAGGGAAGCCGGCTCACGGCGTGGGAGCTGTCCCGCAGCGGCGTGCCGGTGACGCTCATCGCCGATGGAATGATCGCGAGCCGGCTCCGTTTGGGCGACGTGCGGGCTGTGCTGGTCGGGGCCGATCGCATCGCCGCCAATGGCGACGTCGCCAACAAGATCGGGACCTATGGTCTGGCGCTGGCGGCCCGCGCCCACGGCATTCCGTTCTACGTCGCCGCACCGACCTCCACGATAGACGCCGCCACGCCGAGGGGATCGGCCATTCCCATCGAGGAGCGCTCTCCCCACGAAATCACCACCTGGCATGGGCGCCGGTCGGCTCCCGTCGGAGTGGGGGTCTGGAACCCGGCGTTCGATGTCACGCCTGCAGAGCTGATCAGCGCCATTATCACCGATCGCGGCATCGTCGAGCCGCAGAACGTGACTCGGGTGATCGATTAGTGTCGTCGATCCTGGCCTTGGACCAGGGCACCACGGGCTCCACCGCCCTGGTCATCCAGCAGGACGGTTCGGTGCTGGGCCGAGCCTACCGCGAGTTCACCCAGTTCTTTCCCCAGCCGGGCTGGGTGGAGCACGATGCAGACGAGATTTTCCGGGTTTCCCTAGCGGTGATGCGGGAGGCAATGGCTGGATCGCGCGAACGGCCGGTCGGGATAGGCATCGCCAACCAGCGGGAGACCGTGGTGGTGTGGGACCGCCTGACACTCGTTCCGGTGGCGCCCGCCATCGTGTGGCAAGACCGGCGGACCAGTGACCGCTGCCGGGAGCTGCGGATGTCGGGTATAGAGCCGATGATCCGGGATCGCACGGGCCTGGTGGCAGATCCCTACTTCTCGGCCACCAAGCTGGAATGGCTGCTTGGCGACGCGACACTCAGCCGGCGGGCCGCACGGGGCGAGCTGGCAGCCGGGACGGTCGAGAGCTGGCTGGTGGCCAAGCTCACCAATGGTGCGGTTCATGTCACCGACCACACCAATGCCTCGCGAACGCTGCTCTACGATCTGCGCGAGCGGGACTGGAATCCCGATCTTCTTGGTCTTTTCGGCGTGCCCCGGGAGATCCTGCCGAGGCTGGTAAAGTCCTCGGAGGTGATCGGCGAGACGGCGAGGGCACACCTGGACGTGTCCCTACCGATCGGCGGTCTGGCAGGCGATCAGCAGTCGGCGCTCTTCGGGCAAGGCTGTGTCGCTCCGGGAAGAGCCAAAAACACCTACGGCACCGGCGCCTTTCTCCTGGTTCTGGCAGGTGATCGCGCTCCTCAGCCCCCGCCGGGGGTCCTCGCCACGGTTGCCTGTGGTCCGCGCGGCGAGCCCTGGTACGCGCTCGAGGGAAGTGTGTTTATCGCCGGGGCGGCCATCCAGTGGCTTCGCGATGGTCTTCGGATCATCGACACCGCGGCGGAGAGTGAAAGCGTGGCCCGCAGTGTTCCCGACACGGCCGGGGTCTACTTCGTTCCGGCTTTCGTCGGACTGGGCACGCCGTATTGGGAGCCCGAGGCGCGGGGCACCATCACCGGACTTACCCGAGGAACAACTCGGGCCCACCTGGTCCGGGCCGCACTCGAGTCAATGGCCTATAGCAGTGCCGAGCTGCTGAGGGCCATGACTGCCGCAGAGCACCTCAATGTGCCGGCCCTTCGAGTGGATGGCGGGGCGGCGGCGAACGACTGGCTGATGCAGTTCCAGGCCGACATCCTCGGGGTGCCGGTCGAGCGTCCGGATCTGGTGGAAACGACCGCGCTCGGCGCCGCCGGGTTGGCCGGGCTTGCGCTGGGAGTCTGGACCAGCACGGAGGAGTTCCAGGCCAGCCGGCGGTTTACCTGCTTTCAGCCAGGGATCGATACAACGCACCGGCGGAGGCTGCTCGAAGGATGGCAGCGCTCGGTATCGGCGGCGCTAGCCTGGGCCAAGGCTCGGCAACCTGACCTATGACTTCGTCCCGCAGAGTGGATGCCTTCTTCTATGGGCTCTTCATGGATGCAGACTTGCTCCGGTCCAAGGATTTGAAACCCAGAGATCCAGAGCTTGCCATGGTGGCCGGGTTTGCTCTTCGAGTCGGGCAGCGGGCCGCCCTGGTGCCGAACCCGTCGAGCCAGGTGCATGGTGTGGTTATGTCGCTGACGTTATCCGAGCTGGAGCGGCTATATGCAGAGCCCAGTGTCCGGGAGTACCAGCCCCAGGCGGTGCTGGCGAGGCTGGCCAGCGGGGGGGTGACTGCGGCTCTCTGCTACAATCTGGCAATCCCACCCGGGCCAAACGAGCGCAACCCGGACTATCTCATCAAGCTTCGGGCTGTGGGGCAAAAGGTGGGATTGCCCGAGGGCTATCTCTCCTCTCTGCAGTAGCCATCGTGGGGACCCTTCAGGGTCCGGTTGCGTTGCAACGGTTCCATCGAGTGCGCACGACTTCGCTCCGCTTCATTCGCGAGCTACAACCGGTAGTGCAGGGTCACCTCAAAGCTGCGTCGCCAGAGCGCTCGCAGCTCGTAGGTGGGAGCACTTCCTCCAATATCGAGCTCCCCCTCGTTGTAGGGCGATGGTATCACCGCGGCTCCCGCGGTCACGGCTCCGCGAAAGCGTCCACCGAGGGGCACGTCGACAGATACCGAGCCCTGGGCCCCCAAGCGGGTGCGCGAATCGAGGTCGACAATATCCCAGACTTCGAAGAGGGGGCCAGCGTGAATCCGGAGTTGATTGTCCGGTCCGATCGTAGCTATTCGTGCGACCACCTCGGGCGACACGCTCACGACTTTGAAGATGCCCTCCGAGGAGACCGTGACTTCCGGGCCTACCAGCGCCACTCCGGCTTGGAAATACCGCCCTTGTAACCCGAAGCCATAGTGGCCGGCCTGACGTTCCAAGCCAATTCCGAACGTGGTCGGGCGATAGGGAAGGAACGAGGTGGTGCCGTCCACATTGTCTTGAGAGCCGCCCCAGAATCGGGCCGCACCCACCCCAAGCCCGATGTGCCACTGTCCCGAGAGCGGTGAACTCGGGAAGGCGAGTATGATCCCGGCGAGGAGTAGCTTGGCGAACCTGCGTGCCTGATGGGCCAGCATTGGGTCAGCGCATCTCCAGTTTGATCCAACCGTTGGTTTTATTGTCCTCGCCTTTGATGATCCAATTTGCTCCGGCAAAGAACTGGCCTACGACCTTATCCTCGATTGCGTTGCCGATGAAATCGTCCTGGGTCGTAATGAACGAGTATACCGCCTGGAGAATTTTCTGGAGCGCATTTGCCCGCTTGACATATTTCAGAATTCCGCTCGTGGTATCCTTGGCCCCGGTTACGTTAGGGTACTCGGTCTGGATGGCAGTTATGACCCGGCGGAACCTGTCAGAGTCGAACTTGATCGAGCAGCCGGTATCGTCGTCTTCCAGCGCGATAATTCGAAAATTCTGATTGGGATGGGTGGTCTTGTAGCTGTTCAGCTGCGCCTGGCTGAACAGCAGTACGCTCCCGGTCCAGTCCAGCTCGTTCTGGTCGAAGCGATAGTACCCGCTGGCAGCCGCACCCGCACACTGATAGTCTCGCAATGAGTCGCTCGTCCCGGCCTGTCCCAGAATATGGAACTCAAATTCGGGGCTGCCCTTCAACCAACCCTCAAAATCCTGTACGAAGTGGGAATAGGTCATGAACATCCCGGTTGGCGCTGCGGAGCCGGTCCCCCCGCCACCGGTGCCCCCGGGACTGCATTCCGTACAGGTGGCCTCGGCTCCCGGACCCATGGGCTGGTCGAAATTGGTCTCCACCGGAACCACGGCCAGCACCGGGGTGGTCGGCGGTGCATCGGCACTGAGAGCCTGGCGCCTTCCGGTGACGTCATAGGCGATCGGCTCCTCCCGGTCTTCCCGTGCACTGGCGACCAGCAGATCGGGACCGCCGGTCCAGCCGGCTCGGTGAGCCGGAACCGGGAAGTACACCTCGACGGGAATGGACAGCTTGGCATCGGCCTCCACCTCCGCTTCATCCGAGGTACTGAGGCGCGCCACCTCCTTCAGCAATCGGCGGCCGGATGCCTGCAGCAGGCGCTGCAGGTGCAGCTTGCCTTCCGGGAAGGGCGAGCGGTCCAGCTCTGCTTTGAGACTCGACCGAAATGCTGGATCGGCCAGCGACTGAGCGAGACGCCGGGCGAGGCGATCCATTGCGGCCCGTTCCAGCGAGTAGTGGCCGGCGGGTGATTCCACAGCCGGTATGGCATCGTCGTTGGCCGAGGTCGGTGGGGTGCGATCGCACGCGGTCAGGGTTGCCGCCACGGCGAGCACGCCGAGTGTGGTCCTGGGAGACATGGCTCCTCCTTGGGTGGGTGGTGTGCGCTGACGGCAAGCGCGAGCCCGACGGCGACGCCAAGGTAGGAGCCAGTGCTTCTGGAGGGTGGACCTGAGTTACGCGGGGCTGGACTGAAAAGAGGGGAGGGTAAGGCCTGGACTACAGTCGAATACGGCCAGGATGGGGTCCTGGTCCCCAGTGGTCTCGCCCCGGAGGACAGGGTGAGTGCGTCGGCAACCGTCCTTTCGCCGGAAGAGGGCCTCGACAATGCCCCTAGGCGCCGCTGGGCACAAAGCGCGGGACTGCTCCTCGGGGCTGGCGAACACCCCCAGCACTGCGCCCATGGCCTGAAGCTCGGCCGGAGAGTCGTACCCGAGCATTCGAGCAAAGGGCCGGTTGGCCCCCAGGAGAGTGCCGTCCTGTCTGAAGAGGCAGAGGCCGACAGGAGCGCCATCGGTGAGCGCCCGAAGCAACTCTTCGGTAGCCCGGAGCGCGTCTTCCACCCGGCGGCGAGCGGTCATCGCCTCCTTGAGATCGGTGACTTGCTTGCGCAGGCCGATGATCTCATGGACGAGCTCCTGCTTGGGACGGTGTTCGTCGCGCATCGCAAATGTTAGACGGCGCACGCCGCAACACTTGCACTAGCGCTGTAGTGCCGCGCGCGCCGACTCTAGTGCCCGCTCGATTCCGTCGGTGGGAATGTCCAGGTGGGTGACGGCCCGCACCGTGCTCGGGCCCAGGACGCTGAAGCGGACTCCATGACTTGCGAGAGTACGGGCTCCGAACTCCTCGCCGGTGAGCCCGTGGAGCTCGAAGACGACGATGTTGGTCTCCACCCGTTTGGGGTCGAGGCCGATACCCGGAATGCCTGCCAGCCCCTCCGCCAGCCGGCGGGCCCGCTCATGGTCCTCAGCCAGCCGCTCGACGTGATGTTGCAGCGCGTACACCCCCGCCGCCGCGATGATGCCGGCCTGTCGCATGGCGCCCCCGAAGCGCTGCTTGTAGCGCCAAGCCTCCTCGATGAAGTCGCGAGATCCGGCGAGAACCGCGCCCACCGGCGCGCCAAGTCCCTTACTGAGATCGATCCAGACCGAATCGAACGGAGCGGCGAACTTCCGGGCCGGCGTGCGCCGGGCCACGACGGCGTTGAGCAGGCGGGCTCCATCCATGTGGGTCACCAGGCGGCCCGCATGAGCCGCACGGCAGACCTCCTCGATCTGGTCCAGCGGCCAGCAGATGCCGCCGCTGACATTGCTGGTCTGCTCGATGGAGACCGCTCGGGTCTTGGGCATGTAATAGGCAGGGGGGCGAATGGCAGTGCGGACCTGCTCGGCGGTGAACAGGCCGCCGGGACCTGCCAGCGGCCGAAGCAGCGCCCCGATCAGCGCGGATGCGCCTCCGACCTCGAACAACAGTGGATGAGCCTGCTCCTGAAGCAGGATCTCGTCGCCGGACCGGCAGTGAACGGCGAACGCCACCTGATTGCACATGGTGCCCGACGGCAGAAAGAGGGCCGCCTCCTTGC